>NZ_LIRO01000075.1:0-2957 GCF_002742025.1 Limnothrix sp. PR1529 | reverse complement strand
GGGTCGGCGTGGGGCTAGGGGTAGGACTGGGAGAAGGAGTCGGTGTGGGCGTGGGGGTGGGAACTGGCTCGCCCGTGGTGATGAATTCGATGTTGCCCTGGGTGAAGGGGCCCGGAAAGGAACCAGTGCTGATGGTGCTGCTGCCGGTGGATACGCCACCGGCCAATCCATTGCCGCCGCTGCTGGGCGTTTCGCCCACCACCAAAGGCACAACGGGCGTTTGGGAACCGCCACCATGGGTGATGCGGACGGCATTCCCTCCCTGGCTGCCGCCCGTGGCAATGCTGGTCAAAACACCCGATCGATCAATGAAGGCCCCCAGGGCCCGGAAAAAGCGCGTGCTCACAATGTCCACACTGCCACCCCGACCATCGCTCCCCCCTTGGGCGTTCAGGCTGGTGATTTGCACATCGCCCGGGCCCGTGAGGGTGAGGTTGGCGTTGCCGCCGTTGCCCCCAATGGCGCTGAGATTCAGGGTTCCCAAACTGATGCCGGTGCTGGCGCGGGCCTGGAGATTGCCGCCTTGGCTGTTGCCGCTGGCGTTCAGGTTGCCCCCACTGATCTGATCGGTGGCGCTGATCAGCGTGATGCTACCGGCGGCGTTTTGTCCCTGGGTGCTGAGGCTGCCAAAGCTGAGGGCCCGTTGGGCCGTGAGGGTGATGTTGCCGCCGCCGTTGCCCGCGGCCGTGATCAAACCGGCGATCGCGGCGCTGTTGTTGCTGCTGGCGATCGCCACATTACCGGCCACGCCAATCACCGGAGCACTGGTGGACAGGTCGCCACTGAGGGCGATCGGGCCGCTGCTGTCGATCGTCACGCCGCCGCCGCTGCCATTGTTGCCGATCGCCTGGAGATTGCCCCCCACCGTCACCCCCGTGCTGCCATTGAGCGTGACCGCTCCGCCGGACTGACTGCCGCTGCTGGTGATGGCTCCCGTGGCGATCGCCCCGCCCGAGGTGCGCAATGTCACTTGCCCCCCGATCGGGCCCTGGCTGGAGATTGCGCCCGTGGTCAGGTTACCTGGCGCAGACAGGTTAATCGCCCCGCCGATGGTGTTCATGTCGCCCGTGGTGATGGAGCCGCTGCTGCTATTGAGGGTGATCGGGCCACCTTCGTTACCGGTGGTGCGCAAGGAGCTGGTGGTGATGCTGGAGCCGGCCGAGAGGTCGATTGCCCCGCCCTGGGTTTCCAGCCGCCCGATCGAGATCGCCTCGCCCGCTTGAATGGTGATTGGTGCGCCCAAGGTGCTCAACACATCGGCGGAATCCAAAAACCGCACATCGCGCCCCGCCGTGAACCGCACCGACCCACCATTGGCCATCCGCAGACTGAGGCGATCGTCAAGCAAATTTTCCAGCACAATATCCCGCTCCGCTTCCAGGATCAGGTTAGCGGTGCTCAACAACAGTTCTAAGCGCCCCTCACTGATTGTGAAGTCCACGGGAGCGGGCGGCCCCGTAAAAAAGCCTTGATCGGTGCGCAGAATCTGATTTTCTGGCTGGCCAAAGGGCACATTACTACTCAGTTGTGAATCATCACTGCCCAGGACACCAGGCACAATCCGAATGTCCTGAGGATCCAGCAGCAGCGTGCCCAAGGGGCCCAAGGGAGCCGTCAGATCCACCGTTCCCCGCACGGCCAGTTCCCCCTTGGCCGACAGTTCCACAAAACCACCCGGGCCACCGTTGGGGCCGCCCCGGGCCGCGATCGCCCCGCTATACCAAGTCAAACCATCGGCCCAAACAATCACCTGACCACCGGCCCCTCGATCGGTGGCATTGGCCTGAATTTGGCTGGCCCGATCGACCCAAGTGGCCCAAGCGCTGAACAGATTACCGCTGCCCCGTTCGCTGCCGCCAATTTGCACCCGACCGCCCCCCTGGGGGCCGCTGGCTTCCAAGTTAGCCCCCACCAGACCCACCCGATCGCCCCCGATCGTGATGCTGCCGCCGGGGCCGGTGGAGCGGGCGCTGTCCACATTTCCGGCCACCACCACACCCCGATCGGGCAAGGCCACGGGCCCCGACGCGGCAGACTGCAACAGCACCGAGCCATCGGGATTAATCACCAACTGGGATGCGGCGGCGGTGGGGCTACCGGCCAACAAATCCGCCAGCGACCGCCCCCCGATCGCCCCCGGTTCCGGCAAGGCCACTTCCAAGGTCAAGGTGGATCCATCGGGCGCGATTCTGACCCGATTCGTGCCGGGAATGGCGGCCACGGTCACGTTGCCCCCGGGCGCTTGCAGCCGGCCCGTGGACACCACGGAACCACCGCCCAACAGCCACAGATTTTGTCCTTCGCCCACGGCCAGGGAACCCCAGTTCAACAGATGACCCGGGCGATCGCTCACAAAATCCAGCCATTGCAGGGAACCGCTCAAGCCGCGAAAGTCCACGGGCCCTTGGGCAGAAAACCAACCGCCATCGCTGAAGCCCAGCCGATCGGCGGTGGTGGCCATAAACGAGGCGGGCACATCCAACCGGGCCCCAGCCCCAAACAGGATCCCCGCAGGATTCATTAGATATAAATTGGGCTGGCCGCCGGAGATCCGAATCAGCCCTTCAATCACGGACGGCTCACCCCCAGTGACGCGCCCAACGATCGCCCGCAAGTCTGGTGTGGCCAAAAAATTGGCAATTTCCTGGGGACTGAGGCCCAGCCGCTGAAAGCTATGGAACAGGTTATCGCCCGATCGGGTTCCGCCGCCGATGTTGTATTGGTTGCCCTGTTGTTGAACGGTAGTGCCCAGGCCGTCGTTGGCGGGAACGATCGCCGGTTCGGCATGGACGGGGCTGGCCATGAGGGCCATGCCGATTCCAAAAATCCCGATCGCCGTTTGCCGGTAACTACCCATGGCTTTTCCTCGCTCGATCGCTGGGGGTGGATCTGTCCTTAGGGCGATCGTAGCTCGCAAACGGTTGATTAACCCTGGCTTAACGTCAGTTCGGGATAAG
>NZ_LIRO01000118.1:0-8751 GCF_002742025.1 Limnothrix sp. PR1529 | reverse complement strand
AGATGTGTATAAGAGACAGACCCCACACCTGGCCCCACATCCAGCCCCGCACCCACCACCGAAAGCCCCGCATCACCCTCCGGCGAAACCCCGGACTCCCCTCGCCCCTCGCCCTAGGCTTGCCCCATCCGCCACGGCCAACCTTGCGCCATTCCTGTGGTCTTCAGCGTGCTGGAAACTGTTCTAGCGAGATTGCTCAACAAAACACAAAACCCATTGCCCCAAGCGATCTCCCTGCGGCAGAGTCAGCCAACTGAGTACAATCAACCCACTTCCCTACTCAGGATTTTGCGAGAACTCTGAAATCGTAATGGCAACCAGCATTTTTCAATTCAGACAAAAAGATCGCCGTCCCTGGCTGCGGGTCATTCTGCAACTGCGCGGCTCCGTTGTGCCCACCATTGCACCCCGCGTGCTGCTTTGTGGAACCTTTGCCGCCGTCGTCAGTTGGCTACATGCCCTGAAAGTTCCCGTGGCCCAACCGGGCTGGGCAAATTTAATTCCCAGCGTGGTGCTGGGTTTGCTATTGGTTTTCCGCACTAATACCGCCTACGAACGGTTCTGGGAAGGGCGCAAACTTTGGGGCGGAATTGTTAACACCTCCCGTAACCTGGGGCGACAAATTTGGGTGGCAATTGATGAACCAACGCCGGAAGTGCGAGAGCAAAAAATCTCAGCTTTGAATCTCATTGCTGCCTTTGGCATTGCCACCAAGCAGCATTTACGGGGGGCATCCGTCACGGAAGCGGTTGCGGATTTGGTTGAGCCAAATGTGCTGGACAACTTGCGAACCACTGATCATGCGCCTCTGGATTTATCAGTACGAATCGCCGCTTTTCTAGAGGAGCAGCGCGATCGCGGCAACCTCAACCCCTATCAACTGGCTTCCATGCACCGTCTGCTTGATGTGTTGGTGGATTCTTTGGGAGGTTGCGAGCGAATTTTGCGAACACCCATGCCCTTTGCCTATGCCATTCACTTGCGGCAATTGCTATTAATTTACTGCTTAATTCTGCCTTTTGAATTGGTGTCCAAGGTGGGTTGGTGGACAGGATTACTCGTTGCCATCATTTCTTTCACGCTGTTTGGAATTGAAGAAATTGGCGAAGAAATCGAAAATCCCTTTGGCACGGATCCAAATGATTTGCCCCTAGATGCCATTTGCAACACCGTTCGCCAAAACATGCAAGATTTGACCACTCTGAATCCCCGGGAAGCCAATGCCCGAGCATTGGTAGATAACAGCTCTCAGTAGCCGTTTTTGCTAGGGCGGAATCTAAGCGGGGTGGCAAGGCTGGGGGCCAAAATTTAAGAAACAATTGCAATAGTCCCAATCGTTCCAGATGGATTCTGGTTTCCCATGACCCATCACGTTTCTGCTTGGCTCGATCGCCTGGCCCTTTGGCTGCCGGGAACTTTTGAAAATCGGGAACAGGCCCTGGCGGATCCCACTTGGTATGTGGGTGTGCGGCTGTGGCATCGATCGATCGGGGTCTTTGGGCCCGGTCACTTGGGGATTTATGCGGAACAGGCCAGCGCCCCCACCTTTGCCAAAATTTATCGCCCCAGGGTGTTCCAGATTTCTCCCACCTCTGATCCTGATTTTCCGCTGGCGGTGGCCTACTTTGCCCTGCGACAGCCGGAGCGGTGGCGCGGCGGGGGTTTGGATCCCGCTATTTTGGAACCCTTGACCTTGGCGGACTTGGAGCCACTGCCCGGTTGCCTGTTGCCCATGGCGGTTCTGGCAGAGGATGCAGGTTTCCGGGCCCAACTTCCGCCCGATCGACGTTGTTGTTTCCAGGCCGATGGGCAATTGCGCCAGGTGAGTTTGGGGTTTGAGGTGCGATCGGGCGAATTTCTCAGCTACGACAAGGGCATCGATCCCGACACAGGCAAACCGATTTGGGGGGCAATCATGGGCCCATTTCGCTATCGGCGCGTTGGCGATTAAGATGCGATCGCAGGGAGCCACTGCAACGAACTGCAACGGTCATCCGCTGTGGTCAGTGGTCAGCCTTGCCCTCGCCATTGTTGGGATCGATTTTGATTCGCTCCGATAACCATTCATTCCTTTCAATCCTTACGAAATCCCCGATTAATCACACCATGACCCAAGTGTCTGAAGCGATCGCCCCCGCTGCTGATTTGGTGACCCTTGGCCGTTGGATGGCCGCCGACTTCAGCAACCAAGCCCAAGCGTTTGAAAATCCGCCCTTTTTTGCCCATATTCGGGTCTGTATGCGGCCCCTGCCGATCGCCCTGCTAGGCGGCATTAGTTTCTATGTGGAACAGGCCTATGATTACGCTCTCAACCAGCCCTATCGTGTGCGGGTGTTGAAGTTGATTGAGGTGGATGGGCAAATCCAAATTGAAAACTATGCCGTTGCCCATGAGCAGGAATTTTTTGGTGCTTCTCGACAGCCCGATCGCCTGCAAGCGCTGACGGCCGATCGCCTGGAGCGGCTCTGTCACTGCAATTTTTTGGTGAGCCGAACGGGGCAAACCTTCACGGGCCAGGTGGAACCCGGCAAGGCCTGCATGGTCACGCGCAAGGGCAAGGAAACCTACTTGGATAGTCAGTTTGAAATCACAGCCGATCGATTTGTGAGCTGGGATCGGGGCCGCGACCCGGAAACCGATGAGCATGTGTGGGGTGCGGTGGCCGGGCCCTTTGACTTTGTGAAGGTGGCCAGCTTTGCCGATGAGGTGGTGGCTCCCTAGGGCGATGTAGCAGCGGGGAAGGGTGATCAATCGCCACGGTCGGCTTTCCCTGCGCCAAAATGATTGCCATCAGTTCCGCTGTGCTGGGCGACGGTGGAAGCCTGAGTGAGCTGCCTTGACCATGTTCAGTGCGCGGCTCCTCCGTTTTTGGGGTGGCCGCTCGACTTCGATCAATCTCGATAATTAATGTCCATCCGATCACTCCTGCGCTGGTTTTTATTGGGGTTGCTGTTGCCGCTGGCGTTTTTGAACGGCTGGATGTTGCTTCAGGTCTTCAATTACTTTCAGTCCCTGCTGTCTGCCTTTGTGGTGGCCACGCTGGTGTCCTTTCTGTTGGACTATCCCGTGCGGTGGCTGGAAGCGCAGGGAAAACGCTGGCATGTGCGGCGGGAATTTGCGGTGTTGGCGATCGTCCTGTTGACCTTGGGGATTGTAGGTCTGTTGGGGCTAACGCTGGCTCCGGTGCTCTATGACCAATTTGCCGCTTTTGCTAATGGGTTGCCTGGTTGGGTGGCTTCGAGTCGGCAACAGCTTGAAAACCTGTCTAATTGGGCCATTGCCAAGCGGCTCCCGATCGACCTTCAACAGTTGGGAACCCAGGCGATCGCCCAATTCTCAGCCCAAATTCAAAACCTAACCACCCAACTGGTGAGCCTGTTGGTGCAAATGGCTGGGCGGGCCTTTGATGCTCTGATTGCGATGGTGCTGGCGGTTTATTTGCTGTTGCGGGGCGAGCAATTTTGGGATGGTTTTTTTAGTTGGTTGCCGCCCGAACGACGGGAGCAGGTGCGCCAATGTTTTCGCCAAAATTTCCAAAATTACTACGCCGGTCAAGCGGCTTTGGCCACCACGATCGGGGTGGCCATGGTGTTGCTCTTTCTGGTGCTGCAAGTGCCGTTTGGGTTGCTGTTTGGTCTGGGCATTGGGGTCATGACGCTAGTGCCCTTTGGCGCGGGAATCAGCATTGTGGTGGTGAGCTTGCTGTTAGCGGTCAAGAGTTTTTGGCTGGGGCTACAGGTGCTTTTGTTGGCTTTTTTGGTGGATCAAATTATTGAAAATACGGTTGCTCCGCGCCTGTTGGGGCAATTTACGGGGCTGAACCCAGTTTGGGTGCTGTTGTCCCTGCTGGCGGGGGCTAAGGTGGGTGGCTTGTTGGGGGTGGTTTTGGCGGTTCCGTTGGCGGGAACGATCAAAAGCGCGATCGAACTGTGGCGATCGCCCAATCATGGCTGGACTTTGGCAACCGATTCCGCCTTGCCCGTCAAAACCGCTCGACCCGATCGCCCAGTGCAACCCACGCCCGATCGCTGAGAGTTGGGCCGCAGGATTGTGGAAAGCTAAGGTGCTGAGCCTCTCCAGGCTTCTAGGTTGCTGCAAATCGGGTTGCTGCAAATTGACGGCCTAGCCTGTTCCTCAATCCTCAACTCTCAATCTTCAAATCGCTGAACAGCGAGCACCGCATTTTGGCCGCCAAACCCAAACGCAAAACAAAGGGTTCGATCGACATGTCGGGCGATCGGGGTTTGCAGCCAAAACCCGGCAAATTCTGGATCCTGCAATCCCACCGTGGGCGGCAACTGGCCGGACTCGATCGCCAAAAGACAAAACGCAACGCCCAAGGCACTGGAAGCCCCCAGCGTATGGCCGGTGGCTCCTTTGGTGGAACTCACGGGCGGTTGTTGGGGAAAAAGATCTTGAATTAAATTGGCTTCCTGGGCATCATTCAGCTTGGTGGCCGTGCCGTGGGCGTGGATATAGTCCACCTGTTCCGGTCGCCAGCCGCTACGTTTCAGGGCCCAATGCACCGCAACCCGAGCCGATCGCCCCGTTGGATCCGGCGCGCTGAGGTGATAAGCATCGGTGCTGAAGCCGGCCCCTAAAATTTCTCCATAGATTTTGGCTCCGCGCGATCGGGCCAGGTCGGCCGCTTCCAACACCAGCAGAGCCGCCCCTTCTCCCAACACCAGCCCCTCGCGCGATCGGTCAAAGGGATAGGAACCCGTGGTCGCCAGGGCCCCCATTTGGGCAAACCCCGCCAAAGTCAGGGGCGTGATCGGGGCTTCCACGGCTCCCGCCAAGACCCGATCGCACCAGCCTTCCCGGATTAAGTCCGCTCCCCGGGCGATCGCGCTGATCCCGGTCGTGCAGGCAGTCATCGGAGCCAGCAGCGGGCCCCCTGCCCCCAATTGCTGGGCGATCCGCACCGCTGGGCCGTGGGGCAAATGCCTTAACCATTGATCATCCAAGGGGCGTTGCCCGGCGGCGTATTGCTCCAAAACTCCCTGATAGCTGCGGCTGGATCCCACACAAACCCCGAGATGTTGATCAACAAGATCTGGATCAATAGGTGCATCAATGGGAACCGTGGTTGCATCAACCCAAGCTGCTTGAGTTACCTGGTCTACTAACCGTGTTAGCTCAATTGGCTCCGAATCAATTAGTGCTAATGGACGCGCAGGAATTGAAACAAAGGGTTGATGGAGTTGAATGGCTGATTGCCTAGCAAGCAGTGATTGCCAAGTAACGTTTCGATTACCCAGAGCTGAAGTCAATCCAATACCAGTGACTACAATCCTTCTGGATTTCTCTTGAATGTGATTCATTTCAAACGTTCAAATCGCTCGGAAATGATTACTGAATAATTAATTTATCTAACAATACTCTTGTCTGATTTAAATGCATAAATTAAGTCATTTTTTATTGGAAATTTTATTGGAAATTTTTCAAGAAAATATCTCACAATTGCCAATAAGAACTGCTTTAGAAAATTTTCCTTAAGAACGTCATATCAACTCAATGCCTGTTTGAATACACTTGATCATAAAGATAAGGTAAGAATAAGGATTAGTTAAAAATCTTTGCTTTTCAAAAATCAAGCAATTCATGAGAATTTGTGTGATGCCATTTTGAAAATGGCGTAGCTCTCTATCAGATTATTTAATGATTGACAATAGCAGGCGAGACTGAAATTCTGGAATTTAATTGTTATGATTCGCCTAATCTCTGCAACTATGGCTTCCATCAGTCATGACACTCAATATTAATCGGACAACTGTATCTACCCCCAAGGGTGACACATTGACTGGCGCTGGTAACGCAACAATTAACGGCAATGAGGGTAATGATCTCTTGCTGTCTCGCGGCGTAGGCCGTAACACGTTGCGCGGTGGAAAAGGTAACGACACACTATTGGGCTTTGCCAACGATCAGCTCTTTGGCGACCAAGGTGATGACATTCTCTATGCGGGTAGTAGCTCTCGTCTCACTGGAGGAGAAGGGCGCGATCGCTTTGTTGTGACTAATGGTTCGTTGCCTGCGGGAATTAACACGATTACTGATTTCACTCCCGATGTGGACTTGATTGTGTTTAAGGGAGTTGTGGGCCGCTACAGTGGCTTGCAAATTTCTGCACGAGGATCAGGTTCTGTGATTCGTTTCGATGGGCTTGATGTGGTGACTATCAATAACGTCGCCCCAGCACGTTTGGGTCGAGAGAACTTTGTTTTTGAATAGCGACCGGTCTCGAAAAAGTTAGGTTGAGTCCTGTTTCAAGGCTATCGATCGTTGAAAGTTATCGAGTGTCGATAGCCTGATTGCACTGCTGACACAAATTGAAAAATGTGCCCAATAAAAAAGCAGGTAAGTTAATCAACTTATCTGCTTTTCATTTAAGTCAAGCTTGAAAAAACAGGCTTAGGAAGTCCCTGGTTGGACGCGAGCTTGATTTTGCAGACTGGATTTTGCGATCGCTTGGACTAGGGCGTGGTTTTCAGATTTTCCAGACCTGCTGTGACGCTGGCTTTCTCAATTCGATCGCCCTGTTGCACCTGGTCGATCGTCTCCATGCCTTTGGTCACATAGCCAAACACCGCATAGCTACCATCCAACGGCGTTAACTCCGCCAGCGCAAAGTAAAACTGCGACGAGGCAGAATCCGGCGACATCGATCGTGCCATGGCCACCGCGCCCCGCTTGTGGGTTAAAACCGGCGTTTCTGCAATGCCCAAATCGGGGAACGTCGCACTATAAACCGGCTGGGCTTGACCCTTGGGCTTAATTTCGAGGGGAATGGTGCGCTCGCGGCCCGTTTTGGGATCCGTGAAACCGCTCATCCCCAACTCCGTGATCGGAACCTTGGGATCCTTGCTGCGCGGGTCGCCCCCTTGCACCACAAAGGGCACCGGCTCCCGCACCACCCGATGGAACATCAAGCCGTCATACACCCCACGGTTCACCAAATCCACAAAATTTCCGGCCGTGATGGGTGCGTTGGTTCCGTCCACCTCAATTTCCACCGGCTGACCCTTGATGGTCATGGTCACGGTTGCTTTTCCGGTTAACTGGGGCAAACCGGCGGGCAACTGGGCCGGCGTGGCGGCAACCGACGGCGCGGGGCTGCTCACTTGGCGACTATCGGCCGGCTGGCCAGCACAGCCCGCGATCGAAAAAACCAGCAACGCGGCAATCGGAGCCAGCCATAGCCCCCGGAATGCTTTGGCGCAGGTTTTCATCCAGTAGGTTGCTAAATAGTTCATCGTTACAGACCCTCCAGCGGCACACTCAGAAACTTAGCCAAAGCGGCTCCTTCCGTTTCCAGTGCCGTCAAGGACAGGGGTTGGCCCACACGGGTTAGGGGAACATCGCGCATATTTTTCACTCGCAGGTACAAGGCCCGCCGGGGGTTAATCCCTTCCTTGAGGTCTACGCGCACGGATTGAATCGCGCTCAGGTCGCAGGTGAGCTTCACTTCACGATTTTTGCCGGGATAGCCCCAGCGAAAAATGGTGGCTTTACCCGTGGTGCGATCGAATTCGTTATAACCACCGCCCACGTTCCAGCGAATGGTTAACCACAGATAGGTGGCCAGCAGTGATCCGGCAGTGCCATACAGCCCCATCACCAGTCCTTGGGGGACAAACACGAGCTTGGTGGGGTCTGAGAACAACAGCAGATTCACGCCCAGGTAGCTCGACAAACCGGCAAGCAAAAAGCCCGTAGCGCCGATGGTGACGATCGTGGCGATCGCATAGCTACTGAGACGGCGCGCGCCGACAATCTCCGTCCGCAACAGGCGATCGGATTGGGGATCGGTGGAGACAGTCATAGGTGTATGGCTTAAAAATTGCTTGTGTATCGAAAACAGGTGTGGGAACGCAGGGGGGGATGAAACGCTTGTTGGCCCCAAACTGTTGGCTCAGACCGGCCATGATTTGATTGGGCCCGGTTGCTCCATCAGGAACCGTCCCTTCAACAGTCTAAGCAAACTTGGCAGATTCCTAAAAATCTTGGCGAAAGACAACGATCCGAGAATGGCTAACAAACATTAAGCATAATTACTTATTTTTTCTTAACGAAGGTCTTAGATTGGGGGAAATGAAAAAAATCGCAACAGCGCGATCGCCCGGAGCCGCGAACTCGGTGATCGTGACTTGGCGCTGAATCGCGATCGGGCTGCGAGATTGACCACCCATGGGCTGTGGATTGGCATGGGAATTGGCAGTGGTCTGTTACGGAGCCGTGCGTTGATCCCCGCAATTCTTAAATTAGTCTGAAGTTGATCGGAAGGGTTTCCGCCGCCCGTGATCCCGCCAGCGGGCCCGATTGACGCGATTCGCCTGGGTTTGATCAACTCCGTTAAGAGATTCCCCACCCCCCGATCGCCCCTTCAATTATCATGAGATTTGTAATCGATGTGATCGTTCGACTAAACCCTGGAAACCAGTCCAAATTTTCTGATTTGGTTGCCAGACTTGCGATCGCCCTACCCTCACCCGAAATGAGTGTGGTAGGTTAAGAAAAATTAACCGATCTCAGCAATCGATGGCATCGGCAACGGCGCTCTTCTGGGTGGAAGTGCAACTCATGCCCCAACTCCCTGCGGATTCTCATCGTTGCCCAGGCCCCGATCGCGAGACGGGTCAAAATTCTACGGAACCGGAAGTGCTTCAAACCCGCCTCACGACCGTAGATATCGCAATTTTGAACCTCTGTTAACAGATAGAGAGGAACTCCATGACCATCGCAGTTGGA
>NZ_LIRO01000142.1:0-44172 GCF_002742025.1 Limnothrix sp. PR1529 | reverse complement strand
CCGCAGGGCAATACTTACGACCACACAACGGGCCAAACCGTTGAGGGGTCTACGATTTGGCAACGTGACGCGGCGGGTAATCTCGAGCTGCGGACGGCGGTAGAAACCTGGATCGGGGTTAAGGCCGTGCCCAAAAAACGCGGGGTTAAGCCGGTCACGATCCTTACTTCCACAGGCGAGCAAGTCACTCGATATCCCTGGTGGTATGACACTGAGCGATCGAAATTCACGATCCAGGTTGAAGTTTACACGGAGTAACAGGCGATGGATGCTGTGGGTTTCTTGAGCGATCGGCTAAAGCATTTAGAAGAAACGGTGAATCAGGGCGATCGCGCGATTTTGCTCGAGCTGGGTGAAATCCGTGAAAAGTTGGGGGGTGTCACTGGCCTGACGGATCAGGTGAACGACATCGATGGCCGGGTGAACGCGATCGAACAGTTGTTGGCCCGGGCCGGTGAAACCGGACTGGTGTTGGCGGCCCGGGCCGCCCGGGCGGCCCAAGCCATGCCCGGGGGTTGGCGCGGTTGGGGCTTCCTGATTTTGGTGAGTGCGATCGCGGTTGATTTGCTGGTGGATCTGTTGGGCTGGGGGGAGCTGCTGCGGGCGATCGCTCACCGGCTGTTTTAAACTTCGCAGCTCAACCGTCGGTAATTTTGCCCAGATAAGTCGATCGCAGTTTGCCTGCCGATCGCCATCGCAGATACAGATATGGCCCATGGCGGCCAATTTTTTTTAGTTCAAAATATCCACCGCTCGGTTGTGCCGATTTTTCGGCTTTTCCACAACTTAGGGAGCGGTTTTCTTGGGTTTGAGCGGGGGCTTGCTCCCTAAGAGCTTGGGACAATCCCGCGATCGCGTCCTGCAATAACAGCAGCTCCGATGGGGATAGTTTGGCGGCGGCCTGGATGGCGATCGACAATCGATCGATCTTTCGATCGGCTTCCGGTGGTGCAGGTGGTGCGGGTGGTGCAGGCCCCCAACTGGGGTCAAGCTCCCTGCTTTTGCGATCGGACATCAATCTATCTCATTGTCTGCCTGAGGAAGGATCCTCGTTAAGGTGGCAATAGCAAACCCCTGCTGATTAGCCAGCAGGGGCAAAGGTTTAGGCGGTTAGGTCTTCTTGTGCTGGTTTGTGTGGGTCAGCTTCGACTTGATCGCTTGAGTCCTTGAGACTTGCTACCCGTTCGTTCCATGCAGTGAGCGTCGTGTTTAGATATTCAAGCTCAACTGCTTCAAATTCATTCTCTTCCTGAAGATCCCGGATTTCCTGCTCAAGTTGAGCGATCTTGCGGATATTTCTGGCCACCCGACTCTGAACGGAGCGGATCAGATGGCTAAGCGTTTTCCCATGCGTAGCTGGTCTGGGTCTGGCGGGAGAGTCGGCAACAATCCCCGTGCAAACTGTTCGATCAGTTCGCTCGGACTCCGTAGCCCCATCGCTTGCGACATCTCTTCCAAGAGTTGAATCGCTGTTGGTGTCAAGGAGTAGCCGATCGTCTTCTTGCGTTCCCCGTAAGTTGGTTTTCCGGCCATTTGCGTCAGTCATTTCAATTTCGTCAATCTTACTCGATAAACTTTCATCTCTTATTTTACTCGACAAAGATAAAAGTTGCTGTCATACTCGATAAAGATCAGATAAACCCAAAGCGCCCCTGATGGCGCGGTCTATGACCAGCGCGGGATTTGGGGGAGACCGGCACAAACGGCGGCCGGCCACCTTGCACCCGAGATCACCGCGTGAATTTGCGTCCCTGATTGGTGTTGAGAGATTGGTTTGCGGCGGGCGATTCACCACACGGACGATCGCCCACTTTCCTTCCCCCCTTACCCGAAGCATCTGCCTATGGATTTCCTTCCCCTTGTCATCCCGCACACAGGGCAGCAACGCGATTTTGAGGAAGCGTCGTTGTTTTTTGATGATGTGCGGCAATTTTTGATGACGTGCGGCTACCTCGTTGTTTCGAGCAACAAGGACTCTGAATGGCTGATTACCGCGCCTAACGGGACAACATCGCAGTTGACTCTCTTCGAAGACGACGGATGGGAGTTGAATTTTTCAGCCAATGACCCGGTTATGGTCGCGATCTATACCGATTGCATCCGATTTTTCTCTGGATTACCCACCCATGAAATCCGTTCCAGAAAAGCCCAAAAGCCTTGACCTGAAGGACTTCAGCCCATCCCTGCCCTGGGTTGTCTACCGGTTGGGCCGTCCCAACCGCCACGGCCAGCGGTCGCGGATCCGACAAGCTGCTTTCACAAGCTATTCCTACGCTCAGATCTTCGTCCGGGGATTAATTGCCATTAATTCCGATTTGGCTCCATGCCTGGAAATCCAAAACCGTGAGGGGAGGTTACCCGATGATTCGATTGTTAGCCGTGCCTAAGGTGAATCGTCTCCATTGGCTCCATGCCTTGAGACCCGCTGGCCGACTATTGCCGCTGCATCCTGGCGTACCGATCCGATCGGTGCGGCCTCGGCGCGATGTTCCCATCGGGGGTGGTGTTGAGAGCTGGTGCTATGAGCTATCTGACCAGGAGCTGACCGATTGGCAAAAATCAATCTTGGTCAGGTCAATGGAGCAGGAAGGACTTGACCGCGAGGCAACACTAAGCAGGCTCGATCGCGGTTTCCCCGTGCCCGTTGCTGATGTCGATTTTGTCCAGATCGAAGCCAACGGGGCCATCCAAACGGTTGTGATGTTTCCAATTGAAATACCGGAGGTCACCGTTTCATGAATTCAGTGATTTGGGTGGGCGATCGCTTTTTGAATCTCGACTGGATCCGGCAGATCCATGCTGAAGCAAAAACTGGCGAGCTGACCATCGTTTGGGCCGATGGGGACACCCTGAACCTCAGCGGCACGATGGCCGTGGGCTTGTTCCATGCGCTCAAGGAACGGTGTGAGGGGAAAAACCTGGCGGTGGAAGTGATGCAAGATTTGCACACCGCTCTACCCGACTGGTTTCAGGAGCTTTGGGGCGTAGGTCAGTATCCGGAGCCAGTGGAGTTGGAAAACAACATCCTAGACGAACTTGAGTTTTAGACATGCTCCAATCTTGCTCGGTCTGACTCACCGGGCAAGCTTGGGGCAGCGTCCAAACCTGCCTCAGCCGTCTGGCGATCGCGCTTAGGGCCTGAATACTGAATCGAGCTTTCGCGCTCTTAATGATTCATAGGCTCGGCGCGATTGGCTGGCGGTTCAACCCACACAACCGGTTCACCACTCAGAGCCGGTTAATGCCTTAAGAGGGAATTGAGCTAGGCAACTGACCCGGCTTTTGGGTGATTCATAGGCTTGCTGTGTGGGGTCAACTAACACCCATTCATACCATGCGAGTTATTGGTATTGACGTAAGCAAAGCATCGGTCACAGCTTGCGTTACAGACACCAGACCGACCGAACCTCGACAATTTTATTACGATGCAAAATTTCTGACCCTGCCCGCCAACGCGGCCGGCATTCGGGCCTTGCTCGACTTGGGGGCCGATGTGGCCGTCATGGAACCCACGGGGGTGAACTATTCAAAACTGTGGGGAACTCAGCTCGCCCGTGCCGGTGTGCGGGTGGTGCTAGTCGGCCACAAGGAGCTGCGGGGTTATCGTGCGGGCCATCTCGGATTGCCCGATAAAGATGACGATGCTGATTCTCTGGCCTTGGCCTGCTACTACTGGGACTATTGCGACTCACCACGGCGGTTTGTGTCCGATCGCACTGAGGCGATCGTGCAAATCAGGCGGTTAGTGCTGCGGCTGTGTCATCTGAACCGGGTGCAAAGTCCGATCATTAACCGATTGCGCCAAGACCTGGCCTGGCAATTCCCGGAGGTGGCCCATGTCAAGTCGAAGCGGGAATTGCTCTCAGATTTGCCGCCGCTTCTATGGGGCTGGATCGCACAGGAACGCCCAGCGGTCAGATACGACCGTCTGTACGCGGCGACCTGCGGGCTGGGATTGGATAAGCTGTCGCGCAACCATGCCGCGCGACTCTGCAATCTTCACGCTGAAGAATGCGCGATCGAACGTCAGCTCTATCAATTCCTCCAAAGTCCCGATTTTGCGCCCTACCGCAAAGTTTTCGCCCGCTTCGGCTTCGGTCTGAGGGTTGAGGCCTTACTGATTTCGCAGATTTACCCGATCGAGAACTACCTAGGGCCCGATGGGAAACCAGAGATCAAGATTCGCAAGGGTCGCAAGTCCGGTAACCCAACCAAGCGGCATCTCAGCCTGCGGAGATTTACCAAGGCCTTGGGCTGTGCTCCTGGGCGTGAGGAATCAGGCGACATGAAGCGCGTCCAGGTCGTTGGTGGATCTGATTTATGCCGTCGTGCTCTTTGGCAGTGGATCTTTACTCGGATCGAACCCGAAAAGGCCCGGCCTAAAAATCAAATTGGAAAGCTGCTGGGCGATCGGCTCGATCAAGAGAAGTCAACTAAGCCCATTAGGCTCGCTCGCTCCAGGTGCGCTGGCTACGCTGCCCGGTTGTTATTTTTCGAGCTGGTTGCATCCCTTATTACATAGGCCGTGTTCTCAGTAATTTTGTGACCCCAAGCGATCGCTCGTATTTACGGGCGATCGCTTTGCTGTGTCTGGATGTTGGTGCTGCGATGACTCGCTGCATTTATATTGACTAGAGGGAATCTTTACTGTATTTTCTGCGCTGGGTTTTGTATGGCATCACTGCGCATTCTTCGCAGGTATTAGCCCTTATCCATTGCGTTAGCTTTCACGCATTTGCATTTTTTGCATTTCTATTGAGCAGCAAGCCTATGTCGGTATTGGTGGCGATCGGTGTATTGGCGTTGCTGGTGTTCGTTCACGAATTAGGACACTTCGCAGCGGCTCGGTTACAGGGCATTTACGCCAACAAGTTTTCCTTGGGGTTTGGGCCCGTCCTCTGGAAATATCAGGGGCCGCAAACGGAATACGCCATTCGTGCCATTCCCCTCGGGGGCTTTGTGGGCTTCCCAGATGACGATGAAGACAGCTCCATTCCCGCCGATGACCCCAACTTGATGCGCAATCGCCCGATCGCTGATCGAGCCATTGTGATTGCGGCCGGCGTGGTGGCTAATTTGATTTTCGCCTATGGGGTTTTGGCGGCTCAATATGGCTTCATGGGCGTGCCCGATGGCTTTCGCTATGAAGCAGGGGTGATTGTGCCCCAAGTGCTGGCTCCTGACAATCCAGCCGGGCGAGCCGGACTGAAGGCGGGAGACATTGTGCAGGCGATCGATGGGCAAACCCTCAGCGCCGAACAAGCAAGCGTGAAGGTACTGATGGAGCAGATCAAGGCGAGTCCCGATCGCCCCCTGATCTTGGAAGTGCAACGGGGAGCCGATCGCCTCACCCTCCGGGTCACCCCCGAGCTGGACGAAGCGGGCCAAGGGCGCATCGGCGTGCAACTGGCCCCCAACGGCCGACCGGTCTATCGCCCCGCCCACAACCCGATCGAAGTGTTGACCCTGGCGGCCGATCGGTTCCAGAACATGGTGACCCAAACCGCTGGCGGCTTCTTGACCCTGGCAGCCAACTTCCGAGAAACCGCACCCCAAGTGTCTGGCCCCGTCAAAATCATTGAATGGGGAGCCAACATCGCCCAATCCGATGCCGGGAACCTCTTTCCCTTCATGGCGCTGATCAGCATTAACCTCGCCGTCATCAACATCCTGCCCCTGCCGGCCTTGGATGGTGGGCAACTCTTTTTCCTGGCGATCGAGGCCCTGCGCGGCGGTCGGCCCTTACCCCAGGAATTTCAAGAAAACGTCATGCAAACGGGTTTGGTGCTGCTGTTGGGCTTGGGCATTTTGTTAATTGTGCGCGACACCACCCAACTGGAATGGGTGCAACGGCTGCTGCAACAACAATAGGCTAATAGGCTCGCCCATCAGCTTGCCAATCCAATCAGCTCGCCTGGGCCAAATCAGCCAACCCAGCCCAAGGATGGGGCCCAGTCGGGCCCCAAAAGCCAAAGGCTAAAAACTCAGAAGCGAAAACTCAGAAGTGAAAACAAAACGGGGCCAACCATCGTCGGCCCCGTTTCGTATGAGTTGGGCATTGCTACCCGAAGAAAGGCTTAGTACAGCTCTTCTTCCTTGTGGGTTTCGATCGTGCAGTCTGAAGTGGGGTAAGCAGCACAGGTCAGCACATAGCCCGCTTCGATTTGATCGTCATCCAAGAAAGACTGATCCGATTGATCCACCGAACCGGCAGTTACCTTACCAGCACAGGTCGAACAAGCGCCCGCACGGCAGGAGTAGGGCAGATCGAGGTTTGCCTCTTCAGCCGCATCGAGAATGAACTGATCGTCGGCGCAGTTGATGACCTTTTCGCCGTCGGGAGTAATGAGCGTTACCTTGAAGGTCGCCATGGTTGTGACTCTCTCTCTCGCGTAAAAACAGGGGCGGTATGGGGCTAACGCAACGGATTAACCGGGTCAATGGCGCAGCTTGCACGGGGTTGCCAACTTGCGACCATGGGATTTTGACTGCTAACACAACAGTCGCGATCGGGAGTCTCAGTCAACGCGATCGGCGGGATGCCCACTGAACCCTTAGTTACGTTTGAGGCCACCGACAACTGAAGCCATGGGGTTAAGACATGGTTCACTTCCGGCGTAGCCAACCTCGCCTTCTGATGTTACGAGAAATTTTTATTGCTACTACGGATGAGCACAGAGATCCGAGAACGTTATTCTTAATCGTTTTTCCAGATTCGATTCTAATTACTTATACTTATTGGATATTTTTGCGAGAATCGGCAGAGTTTTTGTGGGTTCTTGGCTTAGTCTAAAGTCTTGAAACCAATATTTTCAAGGCTTTCCAGGCTTATTGTTCTGAGACTGCTTCGATTTATAACCCTAGCTAAAGCTTTGTTTTAAAATAAGAAATTTTTATAAAAACACCCCGAATTGTCGGTTTTCCGGCCCTTCCGCCACCCGAAATCAGCGCTAGGAGACCGGGGCAAAAGGCTAAGATCGGGGGGCTATGTTGGTGATCTGTAGTCATGCTATTGGGTAATCCGGTGCGCGTCGGCCTGGTGGGCACGGGCTTTGTGGCAAAGTTGCGGGCAGAGGCCCTGTTGCCGGATGCACAGGGAGATTGGTTGGCGGCCAAGCTGGTGGCGGTGGCGGGTCGCACACCGGAGAAGGTGGCGGATTTTGCGGCAACTTACGGGGCGATCGCCCTGGACTCTTGGCGGGAGCTGGTCAGCCACGCGGATGTGGACTTGGTGATGGTTTGCAACACCAACGCCGAGCGGGGGGCGATCGTGCGGGCAGCCCTAGAGGCCGATCGCCATGTGGTGACGGAATATCCCCTGGCGCTGGATCCCAACGAGGCGGCGGAATTGGTGGAATTGGCCCGATCGCGCGATCGGCTGTTGCATGTGGAGCACATTGAGCTGTTGGGCGGTGTGCATCAATCCCTGCGAACTTGGCTGCCCAAAGTGGGCGAGGTGATCTCCGCTCGCTACAGCACCATCGCGCCGCAAATTCCCACCCCAGGCAAATGGACTTATAACCGATCGCTGTTTGGATTTCCGCTGGTGGGGGCCCTATCTCGGCTCCATCGTCTGGTGGATGTATTTGAAAACGTCCGCCAGGTGGGAGCTGTGGCTCGCTACTGGCCAGCGGAGGTGGAGGATTATCACGCCTGTTGGTGCGAAGCAAGGCTAATTTTTAGCAGCGGCCCGATCGCCACGGTCACCTATGGCAAGGGCGATCGATTTCACGGTTCCCAGCGGCTGTTGGAAGTGCGCGGCAGTCAGGGCACGTTGATTTATGAGGGCGATCAGGGGCAACTGATCCAAGGCGATCAGGTTACACCGCTGGAGGTGGGCGGTCGGCGGGGGTTGTTTGCCCGCGACACCCACGCGGTCTTGGCCTACCTGCTGAATGGCACACCGCTGTATGTGCGCCCGGAAGAGAGTTTATACACCCTGCGGGTGGCGGATGCGGCGGCGCGATCGGCCAATACGGGCCGCCCGATCGACCTGCTTTAGAGCTTGCTTGAAGTGAGTTCGACGAAACCGGCGACTATCAGCAATGGTCTATGTCCTCTTGTCCTGAATCTGTTAGCCCTGAATCTGTTAGCCCTGAATCTTTTAGCTCTGAATCTTCTCGTCCTGAATCTGTGAGTTCTGAGCCTTTTAGCCCTGAATCCTCTAATCCTGGCTCCTGTGGCCCCGATCCAGACCAGCCCTATCCCATGCCAGGTCAAGGGCGCTTGGTTTATTTGAAGCCTTTAATTAAAAATCCTCAAATCATTGTGGGTGACTATACCTACTACGATGACCCCGCTGGGCCAGAACGCTTTGAAGCCAATGTGCTCTACCACTTTGACTTCATTGGCGACAAACTGCGGATCGGCAAATTTTGTTCGATCGCCGCCGAGTGCAAATTCATCATGAACGGTGGCAACCACCGCACCGATTGGTTCACGAACTATCCCTTTCCCGTGTTTGGCAACGGTTGGGAAGCCGCCATGCCCGACGACTGGCCCCACAAGGGCGACACGGTGATTGGCAATGACGTGTGGTTGGGCTATGAGGTGACGATTATGCCGGGGGTGCAAATTGGGGATGGGGCGATCGTGGCGACGGGGGCAGTGGTGACCCGATCGGTTGATCCTTACACGATCGTGGGTGGCAATCCGGCCCAACCCATTCGGAAGCGGTTTGATGAGGAGACGATCGCCGCGTTGCTAGAAATTCGCTGGTGGGATTGGGAGATTGCCAAAATCACCCGCAATTTGCCCGCCATCTGTGGTGGCGATTTGGCAGCGCTGCGATCGGCCCAATAGCACTAGCCCAATAGCACCAGCCCAACAACCACCCTCGATCGGCTCATGGCCATGGTTATCATGGGGCGATCGCCCACACTGAAAACCAGAAGCTGAAAACCAGAAACCCCTAAAAAACCTCAAGGGAGTGCGTCTTTCAGGGCCGTGCGAGCCGCCAGGTGGTTGCGCGTCGAACTCAGAATTTCGGCTTCCCGTTGCAGGCGCACCGCCGTATCTTGCATTTCCAACAGGGCCTGTTGTTCCGCCGCCACGCCATAGAGCTTGGCCGCAACCCAGTAGGACAGTTCCGTGGGCAGGGTGGGGATTTCGTCCGGTAGCTCAATTTCCCGATCGGACAATTTGGCCGACAACCGCACCACGTCCTTCAGCAGGGTTTCCACTTCCCCGGCTAACCCATACAGATCATCGCTGGGTGGATCATCTTGAATCCATTCCACCAAGCCAACGCGGTAGGGCTTTTCGCGCACATATTCCAACAACCGAAAGCGCTGTTGGCCGAGGGTCAACATCTTCAGCCGGCCATCGGGTAACCGTTGATAGCGCAGGACTTCCGCACAACAACCAATGGTGGCAATTTCGCCGCTTTGCTCATCGGACATCAACACCCCAAACCGTCGATCGGTTTCCAGGATGGTGTTCATCATGATCCGATAGCGATATTCAAAAATGTGCAGCGGCAGAGGTTGTCCTGGAAACAACACAAGGTCGTTAAGGGGGAACAACGGCAGTTCACGGACGGCGATCGAGGACGGAGAACCCATCGGCAAAAAGCTGGGAGAGTGAACAAAGCCGCCGCAAACCGCAATGGCGGGCGGATGCTGGCAGCCCCTAGTCTATCGCACTGGGCGGGTACTGGACGGTTTCGCCCCTAGGCCTTGGCTCGTTGATAGTGCCAGATCAACACAGCCAATGCATTGGTGGTGATGTGGGCAATGGTGGGAACCAGCAAATTGCTCGTCCACCAAGCACTGCCGCAGAGAATGGCCCCGGTGATGCCGGCCCAAGCGGCGTAGGGCCAGTGCTTGCGTCCTGCCAAATGCAGCCAACCAAAGCAAAGGCTAGATCCCAACAGGGCCAGCCAGTCAGCGCCCAGGCCGGGAAACATCACCCCCCGAAAGAACAGTTCTTCGCTGGCTCCGGGCAACAGGCCCACCCAAAGTGCATCCCAAGGCAAGAGGGAAGGCATCAACCAGTTGAGATAGGCTTGGGCGCTGCGACGATATCCGGGCCAAACTAGGGCGATCGCGCCGCTGAGGCCGGTGATGGCGAGGCCCAGCCCCAGCCCGATCGCCACCCCAGTCCAAGACCAAATCACAGGCCAGCGCTGCACTTGGCCCAACCAGAGCCACAGTTGCGCCCCTCCCCAAAAGGCCAGGGCTGTGAGGGCGATCGTCATCAAAAGCTGCGATCGCTCTAGGGGTTCTAGATCCAAATCCTCAAAATCATTCACAGGGCTTGACGGGGCGGAGCGGGGATGGAGCGAGGGCAGGGGTGCATGAAAAATGGCTCTGAAGGGCGAATCAACAGCGATGGGTGGCGATGGGTGGCGATGGGTGGTGCTTAATCCCCAGGCGAATCAACCGTTGGCAATAACGGCATGATTGGATCCGATCGCAAGGCATCGGGCCAGAGGCCAGCCCGGCGGGCCGTGAGCCAACCGATCGCCTCTAAGTATGATCGCACCCGTGTGGCTCGCAAATTCAGCGCTTCGGGGGGGACTTGCATCGCCGTGGCGTTGTCGTCCACCGCGAGGATATCGGCCCCGGCGGCGGCCCAATGCAAAACGGCCGCGCCGCCACAGGCACTTGTGGGCGTAATCACCACATCGATCGAGTTGCGGGTGATGTCTAGGGGTTGCCATTGGGCCCAATCGCGCAGGAATTGGGGCGATCGCCACAGGCCAGCCAGCACGCAGGGCAGGAAAGTATGGCCCAATTCTTCGGCGGCCGATCGCGGGGCCAAGTCTGCCGCTGGGGGGCCGCTGACCAAGGCCGGCGCATGGGCACAGGGCACGGCAAATTCTCGCACCACCAAATGGCTGATCACCGCTTCGGCTCCGGCGATCGGATCCACGCCCCGGCCTTGACGATAGGCGGTGGTTAGGGGGGTGTCTTCGTCGGGAAAACGGGCCACCACGGCGATCGCCTCGGCTCCGGCTTCGATCGCCCGTTCCGCTGCCCTCAGCAGGCTGGCGGGTTGGGCAATGGTTCCCCAAGAGGCCCCGGAAGCGGAAATTTTGAGAGCCACTCCCAGGGGGCGATCGGTCACAATTGCCGCCATCACATCAATGCCCAAGGTGGCCCGGGCCGCGTCGGCCGCTTGCAGTTGTCGCCGCTGCAATTCCGGTTCAATGGCCCGATCCAAAATCAGAGCGATCCGGTTTTGGCGCACCGGCCGCAGCCCCCAGTCACCCGCCGCGAGGCGATCGAGCGCATAGCCTTCCACATACAGGGTGTTGGGCAATGGCCAATAGAGCATGGCCCCGTTCAACACGTTGGGATGGGTGATTAAACAATCCACCGCCGAGGCCATGGCCCGCGCCACCGGTAGCCCATCGCCTGCGTAACCCCCGATCGTTGCACCAATGCCGGTGGGAATCAGCAAGACCGCCGTAAACGGGCGAGTTCGGTCAACGATCGCAGATTGCATCGGGCACAGCTTGCATCAGACGTAGGACATGGAACAACAACGGCTTGGCCCCCGGTCTCGCGCATCGGCCGGGTTTGATCCGGATATTTGCGGAATACAGCCGGGAGCCAAACAAGCGCTTCCGGTCTGAAGTTTAAGGCCTGGAGTTTAAGGCCTGCGGTGCGCCATTAAACGTTCGACTCGATCGGTTCGCTGGTCACCAGGCCCGTGGTCACAATCGCCTCCACATTGGCCAAATCATCCTCCACCTGGGTCACCGCCCACCGCAACGGCTCACCCCGTTTGTGCAATTCCGTTTCGATCGCCTGGGGCAGCGCCATCGGCGACTCGTTCAAGTCAATCTCAAACTCAATGAAATGGGTGGTCATAGAATTATCCAAATTGATGAGGAATCAGCAGCGGCCAAGGCGGCCACCTAGGGCATGTGAAGGAGGGGCTTGGATTGATTGGCGCAAGGAATTTTGACCAGCAATCTCGGTCAAAAATCTTGGCCAGCAGTCCCAGCAGTTGCTATCTATCCTAGGCAGCTCTTGGCCCGCCTGGGTCAACTGAGATCAACCGAGGTCAACCTAGGCTGACTTGCTGGCGGCATACATGGACTCGCGCACCTGCACCATGGCATCCACCAACCGATCCATCTCGTCTTGGGTATGGAGCGCGTTGGCCGTGATCCGCACCCGAGGCTTGGCAATGAACCAAATCGGAGAAACCCAAATGCCATGCTCAGCCATCAGTTGGCGGGCAAAATATTTCGGGTTCATGTCCGGTGGCAGCAACACGGGCAACACATTGGTTTCGCCCATCACTTCAAAGTTGGCGGCCGTCAACCGTGATCGCAAGTAGCGAGTGTTGTCTTGCAGGCGCTTCACCAGCTCTGGATGTTGGCGCACTTGGCGAATACTCTCCAGGGCGGCGGCGGTCATTGGCGGCGGCAGGGAAATGGTTCCGATCGAGGTGGGCGACACATTCATCAGCGGCTTGAATTCCGCCACATGGGTGCTGATGGCCGCACCGGCCGAAGCCGCAAACTTTGAGAAGGTGGTCATGATCAGGGGCACAACACCTTTGGCGATCGCATCGCTGGGCAAAATCCCAAAATGCTCATAGATGCCGCGGCCCGTGGGCCCCAGAGCGCCGCTGGCGTGGGCTTCGTCCATCAACAGCACGGAGCCGGGATAGCGACTGAGCACCTCGATCATTTCCGGCAGAGGAGCCACATCCCCATCCATCGAAAACACCGCATCCGACACCACAAAAATCCGATCGCCTGGCCGCGCATGGCGTTCCAGTTTGCGAGCCAAATCTTGCGCATCGCAGTGGCGGTAAGCCTTCACCCGCACATGGGGGCTATAGCTAAAGGTTTTGCCCGATCGCGTCCGAGCGTGGGCCAGGGCCGAGATGATGCAGCCGTGGTTCAACACGTCCGACATGATCAGGGTTTCGCGATCGTGGGTGAAGCCCGGCACCTGAATGGCCAAATGGCAGAACCCATCAATCACGGCCTGCATGGCCATCCAGGCATTCATGAACAATTGCGTGTGAGGCAAATGCTTGAAGCTGGAAATTTCATCTTCCAGTTGGCGGTGCAGATCAATCCGACCACTTAACACCGAGCAGGAACTATTCGAGGTGCCGTATTGCAAAATTGAGTCGATGGCAGCCTGGCGCACGGCCGGGTTCATCGTTAACCCCAGTACGTCATTCGTACAAAAGGTCAGCACCTCGAAGCGTTCCCCCGTTGTCGCCTCCTCAATTTCGACCCAGTTGCCCTGCTTCTGGTGGCAAATATATTCATCTGGATCGAGATCGCTCTCATACCAGCGCTGGACGTACTCTTTGACGACTTCCACAGGTTTCTCCTCGCCTCAAATTGCTGGTTGCGATCGATCCTTATCCGACCCAGGGTGCGATCGCGTCGTTGCAGTCACTGCCGCAGATTTCCCGCCAAAACAGCTTAGGAGGGGTTAGGAGTCGGGGGGTAATGATCCGAGTCTCCTTCCCAGTCACTGGGCAGGGTGTGGGATTGCGATGGTTTCGGTGTATTGCGATTTGTTGCGCTCGCAAATTGCTCTTAACTGTATCTCAGTTCGCGCCTGCTCTTGCAAGGGGCAATGGATTGGTCATGCAACTGGGCCCCTATTCAGACCCCGCGCGATCGCGTGCAACCCCCTGGGGACTAATTCTAAAGATTTGTATTCCGTAACTCTTGATACAGAAATTGGCAGAAATTTTTCATTTGCGCTACTCTCAGGAATAGGACAACGGCCTGAAACCGACCTTGATTTCTGGCCCAGCAGAGCCAGTAACCAAGGCCCGATCGGGCCAGGGATTGCCGCCCACCCGGCGCAATGCCTGCATCGCCCTCCAACAGTCCGGGAGTTAATCAACGGTTGTTGTCGCTATAACCCTCAATCAGTTTTTCCTCGGAGGTTGCTCCCATGTCTAGTCTCGACCGCGCTCGTGCCCTGATGACCCAACGTCACCATTCCGTTAAGCACCGTCATCAATCCCTGCTAGGCCGCGCTAGCGTCACCATGGGTCTGACCGCCGATGCGGCCAACCGCCTGACCCACATTCAAGGCAAGTTGGTTAGCGATAGCTATGATCGCAGCCCAGCCACCATGAGCTAGGCAAGCATCACGGGGCCAGGCGATTGCTTGATCGAGCAAGCAATCGAGCAATCGATTCAGTCGATCGCCTGATTGCCCAGTTGATCACCCAGTTAATTGCCCAGTTAATTGCCCAGTCCTGATCCAGACCCAACCCACCGGCCCCCTGCTCCACAACAGGGGCCACTGAGGGAACCACCGGGTCAAGCACAAACCCAAACCCAAAATCAGCAGCGGGGCCGGATGTTTAAATCTGGCCCCGCTGCGCTTGGGGGCTTGGCTCAGAAACCAGCTTGGGGACGGTGTCCTTGGGTGATGATCGAAAGCGATCGATCAAATCAGCGAAATCGATTGGGCGGTCGCTGAGGCGTGTAGAATGCTCTATTGGGACGCTTGGCTTGGTATATCCAGCGATCGTTGGGATTGATTGAGATTGATTGTTTTCTCAATTAACCCCAAAATTCGGATGCCTAGTGGCGTGGTGTTGCGCTGTAGATCCCTTGCTCAAGCGGATTCTTCGGGTGATTTCACGCGGGCCATCTAGAAAACCTTGGACAGCGGGCTTGGGTTTAGTAACTGCCCGATCGGGTAGCCTGCTTGCCCCTTACGGTCGTGACCCCTCGCCGATCGCTGCCACGAGACTTGTCCCAGTCTTCTTCTAATATTCCTTGAGACCTTAGCAAGACTTTAGAGATTGAGGTTCACCATGCGATACAAAGCTTTGATCGCCGCGCTTCTGGCCCTGTGCCTGAGTGTGCTAACGGCGGCCTGCGGCGATGCCTCAATGGCCAGCGATCGCCCCCTGACCTACGAAGAAATTCGGAACACCGGTCTGGCGAATAACTGCCCTGATGTCGATACCGTCACGCGCGGTTCGATCGCCCTTGAAGCAGGTAAAAATTACAGCATTCAAGCCCTGTGCTTACAGCCCCTTAATTACTACGTAAAAGAAGAAGGCCTTAACAAGCGCAGAGAAGCGGAATTTGTGGAAGGTCGTTTGCTGACCCGCAAAACCAGCTCCCTCGACCAAATTCAAGGCTCCCTGGCCGTGAACAGCGATGGCTCGCTGACCTTCACCGAAGAAGATGGCTTTGACTTCCAACCTTCAACCGTGCTGCTGCCCGGTGGCGAAGAAGTGCCCTTCCTGTTCACGATCAAGCAACTGGTGGCCACCAGCCAAGCCGGTCAAGCGGCCATCACCTCTTCCACCGACCTGAAGGGTCAATTCCGCGTTCCCTCCTACCGTGGTTCCACCTTCTTGGATCCGAAGGGTCGTGGTTTGGCCAGCGGCTATGACAATGCCGTGGCGCTGCCCGCTGATGCTGACAGCGACGAACTGGTGAAAGAAAACGTCAAGAAATACGACATCGGCACGGGCAACATCTCGCTGCAAGTGTCGAAGGTGGACGCTGACACCAACGAAATTGCCGGCACTTTCGTTAGCTACCAACCCTCGGATACCGACATGGGTTCCAAGAAGCCGAGCGACATGAAGATTGTCGGTCGCTTCTATGCCCGTGTGGACAGCGATGCCTAGGCCATAAACAAGGGACAAGGGGGACATGCAGGGCCAGCGCTGGGCAGGGGAAACTGAATTCCCATGACAAGGCGGCCCTCTCGTCATGCCCCCTAGGTTCTTTGCCTAAAAACCTTTGCTTGGGAGCCATGCCTAATCGGCGTGGCTTCCTTGTTTTTGCACGTTGTTTTTGGTGGAGATGGCTCCACTGCTTGAGGTTCCTGAGTTGGCTGAAGTCCCTGAGCTTATTGAAGGGGATGCTGAAGCGGAAGTGGAATTAGCGGAAGTGGCTGAGCTTAAGGAGTGGGCTTCGGGGGCAAAAAAGGGCGTGTATTGCTGGTGTTCGACCCGGAAGACGTTGGCATAGAGGTTGGCGGCGATTTGCTTGCCGGTTTGGGTTAGCTCCAACAGGCCGAGGGCTGGCTCAATGTACCGGTAAACCACATTCCAATAGAAGCTGGGATATTTGGCGCGCAAGTCATCGGGGCTGTGGTAGCCCAATTGTTGATTGGTGCCAATTTCCTCGAATTCGTAATAGAGGGCAGGAATTTTTTGTAAGTAGCGCGGGTCGGAGAGTTGGCCGATCAAGTCGGCGGCTCGCACCAGGCCGGGATAGCCTACGGTGTCGGCGTGGTCGTTGTCTTGAGGAACGGGGAAGCGGGTGAGTTCAATGTTGTCTTGCACGGCCTGGGTGTCGATGAGGCGGTGCTTTTTGAAGCGGTCTTTGATGAAACGTTTGCCCCGATCGACGTGGTAGGGAGCCATGCTGGCATCGGTGGCTCCGGTGGGGAGGGCGATGGTTTCGTCGTCAATGCCGGTGGCGTAGATCCGCTGCTGGGGGCGATCGCGGTGACAAACGCCGCGTACATAGCCAATGTCGTGACACAGCAGCGAGACGTGAAAGAGCAGCCAATCTTCGCAGGTCACGCCACCTTGGCGAATATGCTTGCCTTTCAAAATTTCTTGGCCCACCAGGGTGACGTACATGGTGTGCTCAACGTTGTGGTAGAGCGCGTCACTGTTGGCGATGTTTTCTAGGGCCATGTTGGCAACCCACCCGAGAATTTCCGCATAGTCCGGTTTCATACCGCCGTAGGTTTGGCGGTAGCCGTCTGCTAGTTCTCGGGTGAGTTCGTCCACGATCGACTTTGTGGGGTTGAGCACGATCGCTACCTCCGCATGAGTCGGCTGAGTTGAGAGGGCAAGGCACTCAAGGGGTTCAAGGCAGTTGCTGAGAAATCGACTGGTGCGAAGTTAACTGGCGCAAAATTAACCTGCATGATGTTTCTATCCTAGCGAGTGGCCGGCGGGATACGGTGACAGGGGCTGGGATGGGTGGTGATGACGGCGGGGGCCCGGGGCGATCGTATCTTGGTTGTTGCTGCGATCGAACTCGCGATCGTTGGTGACCCATGCCCCACGCCTCAATTCACACATCCGCTCAACCACAACCGCACTTCCCTATGGCGATCGATGAGTTTTCTAGCTCCATGCCTCATCAGCCTTCATCTTTCCCATCACAGCCCGATCGGGATCAGTTTGCCCAGGCGGCGATCGCCCAAATTCCCAAAATTTTGACCCTGTGCGATCGCAACCCCCATAGCCCCACCTACGGTTGCTTCGATCGCAACTACTGGCAATACAAAATCGTTGACTTTCCCAGCGGCATGAGCCAGGAATTTGTGCTGCCCCTGGCGTTGGTTTGGGCCTTGCCTTTACCGAACAATCCTTTTTATCAGCAGCCTAACCTTCGGCGCTGGGTTGAGGCAGGCATTCGCTACGGGGCCCAAAGCTCTCATCCAGACGGCTCCTGTGATGATTATTTTCCCTTTGAGCGGGCCGGAGGGGCGGCGGCCTTTTCTTTGCTGGCGTGCATTGATGCCTGTGAGCTAATTGGGCTGGATGATCCGCAAATTTGGCAATTTTTGAGTCGGCGGGCCGATTGGTTGGCCCATCACCAAGAAAGCGGCCGGCTCACCAATCACCAAGCCTTGATTGTGCTGTGTTTGGAGTTGCTGGGGCAGCGGCTCCAGACCGATCAATGGCAACGGGCCAAGGTCGATCGCCTCAATCAGGTTTTGTCTTGGCAGAGCACCGAAGGCTGGTTTCAAGAATATGAAGGGTGCGATCCGGGCTACCACACCCTCACCATTTCCTGTTTGGCGCGGTTGCTGACTTTGCAGGGCGACGAGGCGGATCCAAGATTGCAGCCCGCCTTAGCCCAAGCGGTGGAGTTGGTGCAGTGGTTTGTGCATCCCGATGGCTCTTTTGGAGGGGAATATACAAGCCGAAATACCTATAATTTCTTTCCCCATGGCTTTGAATTGGTGGGGCGGTGGATGCCGTCGGCCCTGGCGATTAATGACCAAGTTTTGCAAGGACTCGCACGGGGATTGGGAGCCTGTTACGCAGATGACCATATTGTGGGCCATCACACTTGGAATTATTTATTAGCTTGGCGGGATTTTGTGCCCGATCGCCCTTCCATTCCAGATCCCACGCCCCTACGAGTTTGGCTGCCAGAAGCCAGAATTTTGATCGATCGTCGCCAAAACCATGAAGGTCACTGGCTGACCTTACTGTTAGCCCTTAACAAAGGGGGCACTTTCAAAATTTTCCGAAACCAACATCTCTTGGCATCCGATACGCAATTTTCACTACAAGTGCAACAGGGCAAAAAACTGAAAAATGCTGTGGGTCATCTGGTGGATCAATACGATTTGCAAGTGGAACCCGATCACATTGGCATTTGTGGGCAACTGGGCTGGGCAAAACAAACCCTCATGACCCCTAGCAAGTTAATGATTTTGCGGTTGGTGATGTTGAGTGTGGGGCGATTTTTTCCGAACCTGATTCGGCGCACTTTGCAGCAAATTTTGATCGTGGGCAAGCGATCGACCCCCTATCGTTTTATTCGTCGTTTGGAATGGGTGGGGCAAGGCTGGCGGGTGCAAGATGAGTTGCTGGCTCCTGATTGGCAACCCGTGCAAGAAGTGGAAATCGGTACCGATCAAACTTCGATTTATGTGGTGATGAGCCGCACTTACCAAGCGGGTCAGCTCCAAAAAAGCTGGGATTTGACGAATCAGGTTCAGCATCTCCAGCCCGGTGAACCCCTGAAGGTCGATCGCCTGTTTTCCTAAAGCCGCCAACCTATTCCCCATCATTCTTCCCGCCTGAGATTTTCTATGAAGCGTTGGGTTTCAATTGCCGTTAGCTTGCTGATTTTGATTGTGATTTACACCCGCATCGACTTTGCCGGGTTGGTGCAAGTGTTTCAGCAATGCGATCCGGTATGGATGGCCATCAGCTTGGGCATGGTTGTGCCCCTAACCTTGCTGACAGCCTGGCGGTTGCAGCAGTTAATGCCCCGGGTCAGGCCCCAGGGGGCTATGCCGCGCGGGATTCCGTTGCCCAACCCAGCAAGCTCGGAGGATTCAGACCGGGCAGCATCCCCCGCGATCGAGTCGGCGGCGGTTTCCGCTGCAACCTTGAGCTTTGGAGAAGCCAATCGGCTGATTTTGGCGGCCAGTGTGTTGAATATGGTGCTGCCGTCCAAAATGGGTGACCTGGCCAAGTCCTATTTCATGCGCGATCGGGGACATTTAGATGGTTCCCTGGCCTTTTCGGTGGTGGTGTTTGAAAAGGCTTGCGATATGTTGTCGTTGCTGGTGTGGTGCGGGTTTGGCCTGCTGCTCTATCCCAGCAAGGATCCCCTGTTTTGGATCATGACGTTGGCCACGATCGGGGGGCTGGTGGCCGGGGTGGCGCTGTTGAGTTGGCCCGCCTTTGCGCGATCGGTCTTTGCCGCCAGTCAGCGAATCGCCCCCGGCAAGATGCGCCGCAAGCTCGATCGGCTCAGCGACTCCTGGCAACTGATGCACGACTACTTTTGGAGCGATCGCCGCCAACTCGCGATCATTACCCTCACCTCGATCGTGATTTGGTTTCTGCATCTTTTGCAAATCTGGTTTTTCATCTTGGCCCTGCGTGCCTTTGCGCCCTTCCTGGCTAACTTAGCCCTCTCGCCGCTGGCCATTCTGGCCGGCCTGTTGCCCTTAACCTTCGCGGGCGTGGGCACTCGGGACGCAGCCCTCATTTTGTTTTACCAACCCTACTTTGCCGCCCCGATCGGGGCCGCCCTTGGGCTGTTGTGTACCTCCCGCTACCTGCTCCCCGCGATCGGAGGGCTACCGTTTTTGGGGCAATACCTACTTCAGCTCAAGCGCTGGCAGCAGCCCACAGCCGGCTCCGACCCATAAACTTTTCTCGGTTCGCCAGGGATTCCGCAAACCCATTTGCCATCCCATCCTTGCCATCTCGCCCACAAGAAGGTTGATCAGTAGGGGGTTTACCAACAGGGATTTACCAATAAGGGTTACCAACCCAGCAAATCTCGCATAGGAGCCATGCAAAGTTTGCGAATCCGATCGCCAGAGGATACCAACCGCCAAAACCGAGATCCATCGGGCATTTTCGCGGACTGACCTCGCCCATTGACCAATTTTCTAGCCTTTATTCAGGGATCTCACAGCCAGCAGCCAACATCGATTTTTGTTAAAGGTTTTGACCTTTTCTAAAGGAAACATTAAGGATTTCTGACGAAATTCTAGACAATTACCGTTTTTGATCGGGGCGATTTCAGTTCCTGATTCTTCGGACTAAGTTTTTATACCTAACCTTTGCAAAAAAGCACAAAACTCAGTAAATCCCCACACCACAAAACCTTGAGTTCCCAACAGCCCAGAAATCTACCTCCATCGCCCTCAGCCTTTAGCAACATGGGAGTTTCTTTAATCCTTCGTTGCTCATGCCGAACATCCCTGAAGAAACTTAACAACTTGTAATGACCAAACCCCTTTCTGCGTTGTATAAAGAAATAGCCGAGAGGTGTTTAACAAGCAAACGTTAGTCAACGCGCTACTGCTAGGGATTTTTTTCGGTTCTCATAAAACTTGAAAAGTCTCTCAGATTTTGAGCCATGACTGCGGTTAATTTAACCGGCAGATTTGCCATGGCTACCTATTGAGATCCCCAATTTAAGCAAAGCGTTGCTGAACTAAGACGGAGCTGAAAAACCTTCTCGCACTGCGCTAGCAGGTGAAGGCAGCGAACTGAGTTGTCTACAGCGCAAAACCACAACCAACCTCGACAAACACCTATTCCTTAGGAGATCGATTCCATGTTCGACGCATTTGCGAAGGTTGTTTCTCAAGCCGACGCTCGTGGTGCTTATCTGAGCAACGAGCAACTGGATGCTCTGAGCGCCCTCGTTGCTAGCGGCAACAAGCGTCTCGACGTTGTTAACCGCTTGACCAGCAACGCTTCGACTATCGTCGCCAACGCTGCTCGCGCTCTGTTCGCTGAGCAACCCCAACTGATCGCTCCCGGTGGTAACGCTTACACCAACCGTCGCATGGCTGCTTGCTTGCGCGACATGGAAATCATCCTGCGTTATGTGACCTACGCAACCTTGGCTGGCGATGCTAGCGTTCTGGATGATCGTTGCCTGAACGGTCTGCGCGAAACCTACGTTGCTCTGGGCGTGCCCGGCGCTTCGGTTTCTGCTGGCGTTGCCAAGATGAAGGATGCTGCGATCGCGATCGCTAACGATCCTGCTGGTATCACCCCCGGCGATTGCTCTTCGTTGATTGCTGAAGTGGCTGGCTACTTCGATCGCGCTGCTGGTGCAGTTGCCTAATCGAAGCTGCCGTGAAGTCACTTAGGATTTCAATCTTCTTTTGACTTCAATCTCGTCTCGATTTATCGGAAAACAGGGTTTAAAGCCCCGCCCTTCAGGGCGTTTTAGTCGATGAATGGCCGCTAGGCTAGCGGTTTCAGTCTGCGGAACAACTGTAAGACCAAACATCCTTCGAGGTGGAGGCAGGTGGTGTGAAGCAGAAACCCAAACTGTGAAGTTTGGGAATCCCTGTCCGCTTGCGGTAGGGAAGATGTCAACAACGCTAACTTTAGAGACACCTAACACGGGACTATGAAGACTCCGATCACCGAAGCTATCGCAGCTGCTGATTCGCAAGGTCGTTTCCTGAGCAACGCTGAACTGCAATCGGCTCGCGGTCGCTTCGAGCGCGCTCAAGCCAGCATGGAAGCTGCTCGCGCCCTGACCACCAAGGCTGACAGCCTGGTGAGCGCTGCTGTGCAAGCTGTGTACGGCAAGTTCCCCTACACGACCCAAATGAACGGCGCTAACTACGCCTCGACCCAAACCGGCAAGGACAAGTGCGCTCGTGACGTGGGCTACTACCTGCGCATGATCACCTACTGCTTGGTTGCTGGTGGCACCGGCCCCATGGATGACTACCTCATCGCTGGTTTGGCTGAAATCAACAGCACCTTCGAACTGTCCCCCAGCTGGTACGTTGAAGCTCTCAAGAGCATCAAGGCTAACCACGGTCTGAGCGGTCAAGCTGCTAACGAAGCAAACACCTACATCGACTACGCTATCCAAGCCCTGAGCTAGTTGATGCAATCCCGGAAGAGTGTCCGAGCCGGTTGTGGCTGGTTTGCCCAGCAACGGTAACCTGGTTCAATTGGTTGGCTCCTCTTCCGGGAGCTTTTTTGTAAGCCGTGCTTGCTGTGATTTTTGGGAGATTTGTTCATGGCCGTTACTGTTGCTGCTTCGCGCCTGGGGACGGCAGCCTATGCAGATGCTGCACCCGTTGAGCTGCGGGCCTATGCTTCGGCAGATGATGTTGAACTGGTGATCCGGGCGGTTTACCGTCAGGTACTGGGCAACGATTATGTGATGCAGTCCCAGCGCTTGATTAGCTCTGAGTCGCTGCTGCGTAATCGTTCGATCACGGTTCAGGAATTTGTCCGCTCCGTGGCGAAGTCCGATCTATACAAAGAGAAGTTTTTGTATAACAACTTCCAAACTCGGACGATCGAGTTGAATCTGAAGCATCTGTTGGGTCGCGCGCCCTACGATGAGTCGGAAGTGATTGAACACCTCGATCGCTACCAAAACGAAGGCTTTGATGCTGACATCGATTCCTACATCGATTCCGCAGAATATCAAAACGCTTTTGGCGAAAATATTGTTCCCTACTACCGCGGTTTCGCGACCCAAACGGGTCAGAAGACCGTGGGCTTTACGCGTATGTTCCACCTGTACCGGGGCTATGCCAATAGCGATCGGGCACAGATTGAAGGAATCAGCCCGCGTCTAGCCACGGAGTTGGGACGCAATTCTGCTTCGGCCGTTGTGGGTCCCTCGGGCAGCAACATTGGCTGGGCCTTCCGTAATTCGCAAGACCTGGGCCAAGGCAGCCTCACCCCCACCTCTTTTGGCCAAAGCCAAAGCGATCGCCTGTATCGAGTGGAAGCAACGGGCCTGTTGGGCGCTGGCTATCCGGCCGTGCGTCGTAGCAGCCGCACCTTCACGGTTCCCTACTCGCGGTTGTCGGATCAAATGCAAAAGATCCAACGTCAAGGCGGCAAAATCGCCAGCGTTACCCCTGTTTAGGGTCTCGGCTTGAAATAAATGGAATGATGACTCAGCCCCATTGGAAGGTTGTGTTGCTTGGTCACCCTGCCCTGTACCCAGCTCGATCGGCTTGGATTGTCGGATGGCAACGGCTGCTGACTGGGCTGATGCAGCGCAGCGGTGACACGCCGCAACAGGGCCAAACCATGAATGGCTGGGACTTGTTTGCTTGCTCCTGTTTGCTTGTAGTGGTTGCGATTGACGAGGTGCAATGATCATGATTCATTCATGCGTTGTACCTCGTTTTCTATCGTCTTGAGAAAGACAGTATTCCACAGTTAAACTGCGACATTTAACTGCGAAGTTTTTTAACAGTTTGAGGGAGAGTTTATGCTCGGTCAAGCGCTTGCGGGTTCGTCGGCCAACACCACTGCTGGGGCCCGTGTGTTCCGTTATGAAGTGACGGGTTTGGCTCAAAATGACCAAACCGATCGCCAGTCCTATTCTGTGCGCAATAGCGGCAGTATCTTCATTAACGTTCCCTATAGCCGCATGAACCAAGAAATGCAACGGATTCTGCGGTTGGGCGGCAAAATCGTCAACATCACTCCTGTGGTTGTGGGCGACGAAGGCGCGGCTGAATAGTTACGGTTCCATCCCCAGATTCTTGGATCGATTCTCGAATCTGTAGGGGTTGGTTCCGGTGGGAATTAGCCCAAGGATCAGGCTCCGTGACTTGCTTGCCAGTTTCGTGCTTCTTCGGCATTCCTTTCAATCGCTAAGATCCATCACTAAGATCCGTCTTGCCAGCGGGAGTCCAGCTTCAAGATCTGAAGTGGCTCCCGCTTTTTGCATAACGAACCGCATTCCCTAGGCAGCTCCCAACCAACCGGTGAGGAGTTGTTCTTGCAGCGGGCTGATGTCTTTGAGAAGGGCAACTTCATAGCGACTGGGCTTGGGATCAGCCAGTTCTACGGTGGTGGATTGGAGTTGATCCTGATGGAAATAGGTGATGGTGAGTCGATCGCCCGGTTGATAGTCTCGGAGGCGATCGGGCAATTGTCCCGCTGCTAACCGAATGCCATCCAGCGCCAGGATTTCATCACCAGGATCGATGCCCGCATGATGGGCGGGGGATTGAGCTTCGGTGAATTTCACCATTTCGCGGCCCTGCTCGGTAGCCAGACGCAAACCCAAGTAGGGAACTGCGCGATCGACAATTCCCCTTAGCTCTAAGCCAAAGGGTTGCAGATAGGTTTGGAGTGGCAATTCTTCGGTGGTGTGCAAATAGCGATGGAAGAAATCACTCAGGTTTTCTTCAGCCACTTCAGCAATAATGGACTCCAATTGTTGAGCGGTAAAGCCCACTTCTGGTTGGCCAAATGCTTGCCACAGGCGCTGCAAAACATCATCGAGCGATCGAGCATTGTCAAACTTAGCCCGAATTTTTAAATCCAATAGCAAGGAAACCATTTCTCCCTTCAGGTAATAGGAGATTTGGTTATTGCCACTGTGGGCTTCAGCCCGATAAAGCTTAATCCAAGCATCAAAGCTCGATTCGGCCAAAGGCTGAACCAACCGTCCCGGTGTATTCAAATAGCGAGTAATTTCCTTGCTCAATTGTGTTAGGAAATCTGCTCGGCTATAAATACCCGCGCGGCAGGGAATTTGCAAATCATAGTAGCTGGTGGTTCCTTCGCAAAACCACAGGGACGGCGTGTAGTTTTCCGCATCATAATCAAAGGTTTCTAGCTCTTTGGGCCGGATCCGCTTCACGTTCCAAAGATGGAAAAACTCATGGGCCACCAGTTGCATGAACTGATGGCGTTTTTCCGTTTGCTGGAATCCATAGCGGTTATAAATCAGCGAGCAGGAGTTTTTATGCTCTAGGCCGCCATAGCCCTGACCGGTGAGATGCAAAATAAATAGGTAGCGATCGTAGGGCAGTTCGCCAAATAGGTTAGCTTCAACTTTGATGATTTTTTCAAAGTCCTCAAGGATCGATTGGGGTTCCAGGTTGCCATTGCCCCAGATCGCTAATTCATGGGATTTACCCAGCACTTCAAAGCGATGCAGTTGATGGGTTCCAATTTCAAAGGGACTATCAACCAGTTGATCGAAATCGGCCGCTTGAAAGGTTTTTTGGGTTCCTTGATCGTTGACCAAGGGCAGAGCAGTGGCCACTTGCCAGTCCGATCGGGGCAGGGCAATGGTCACTTGCAACGGAATTTCTAACCCCCCAACGGGATAGAGGAACGTGGCTGCCCCGTTGAAGTAGGCATGGGTGCGATCGAGATGGTTCGTGCGCACGGTCAATTCGTTAGCAAACAGCCGATAGCGAATGGTGACCGTTTCTAACTGCCCGATCGCCACTTGCCAGTGATTTTTGGCCAGCTTTCGCCACAGCAGTTGCTGTTGGTTTGCCCCCCAAGCACTGAAGTCTTGCAGATGCCGTTCATACTCCCGAATCAGATAGGAACCGGGAGTCCAAACGGGAAACTTGAGATCTAAGGTGGTGCTTTGCCAACCCTCCAACACCAGTTCAATTTCAAAAAGGTGGGTTTGTGGCTCGGGCATGGCCACTTGATAAGTTAACCGTGGCAACTGGGCTGCTCGACGATCGGGCGGGGTGGCAATTGCTTGGGTCATGGGTCAAAGAAAGAGAAAACGTCATCAACGGAATGCAATCACAACAGAGGAAATGGTCAGCAACAAACTGACCATGCCATCTGACTATGCCGCTCAATAGCCTCTCACTAACCTTGGCTTGCCAGTTGTCGTAACTGTGGCAAAAAGGGCAAGTGCATAATTTTTTCGTGCGGATCGATCTTCACCCAACCTTTTTCTTGCAGTTTCGCCATAATTTTGGCGGTTTCTTCGAGGGTAATGTCACTGACTTCTGCCAAATCCTTGATCGGGATATTCAGAATGTCGCGTCCCCGATCGGCCGGTTGTCCGTAGTCATCGGCCAAAGAAGCCAAGGTGTTTGCTAATTTGACGGCGCTCGGTTTTCGGCGCAACTGCAAGCGGGTGTTGGCATTCCGAACCCGGCGCACCATGAGTTGCAGCAGTCGGTGGTGTAGCTGGGAATCTTTAAACAGGGTTTGGACAAATCGTTGAGCGGAGATGCTAAATAGTTCCACTTCGCTCAGGGCCAACACATCGGTCGATCGAGGCGATTCGTCCAAGATGGCCATTTCTCCAAAAAAGTCACCCTGACCCAAAATGGCCAAGGTCATGTCTTTGTCCCCCGAGAGCCGACGGACTTTCACCCATCCGGAGGCAATGAAATAGACCGCATTTCCCCAAGAGTCTTCCATTAAAACGGCGCGTCCTGCGGGGTAATCATGCTCGACTGCGGCCGCCAACAGCCAATCGAGCGTTTCTTGACTGGCCGCATTGAACAATGGAAAAAGCTCTGTAAAGGTTTCAGTTTGCATTGCCGGAGAGTTAGTTGGCATGGTTCTTTGAGCCTAGCAAGATTCTGTCCTAGATGGCAGATGAAACACCCAGAGTCTTGACGAATTGCGGTTGGGTTTCGGCGGTTCGGGACGGGGCGATCGCCCCATTCTCCTACGCTCAGTTATGGGTCTTAATGGTGACTCTAAATGCCTGACCCCATGACTTCGCTCAATGGCTGGCCACAACGGGCCGCCGTCAACCATCGGTTGAATTTAGCTGAATTTAGCGCCCCATGGCCATCTTCTGGTCACGGGTTGAATGGTCTGGTTGAATGGTCTGGTTGAATCATCTTCGATGACGTTCTGAAGCAACATTCCGGCCAGCTCGAATTAACCCTAGTTGCTTATGGTTAATTCCCGTTAATCGTCCCCTCCTTAGGATCTTCGTCGGCTGATGGGGAAAATCCTCCCAAAACCAAACGAAATTCCGGCCCTTTAGGCTCAGCGCCGATCCACAATTCCCAGAACATCTTGGGGCTGACCATGCTTGCGCGATCGCCCCCATCGTGATGCACTAAAGGGTGTCGTTGCGTTCTGTAAAGAAATCTGTTCTGTGAAGATTTCTGTATTTCATACCCCGGAGTTAACCCCCCAATTTTCGGGGAGCGAGTCGCCGACGACCCCAGCGCCGGACTGTGCGATCGCCATTGATGTGTTGCGGGCCACGACCACGATCGCCACAGCGCTGGCCGCCGGAGCGGAATCGGTTCAGGCCTTTTGCACCCTTGAAGAATTGATGACCACCAGCGAGGCTTGGCCGGCCGATCGTCGCATTCGGATTGGCGAGCGGGGCGGCAAAACCGTGGAAGGCTGTGATTTGGGTAACTCTCCCCTAGACTGTACCCCCGATCGGGTGGCGGGCAAACGCCTGTTCATGAGCACCACCAACGGCACTCGGGCCCTGCAAACCATCCAAAACGCCCCGGTTGTTTTGGCGGCGGCCCTGGTGAATCGACGGGCGATCGTGGACTTTGTGTTGGCCCAACAACCCGCCACCCTCTGGATGACTGCTTCCGGCTGGGAAGGCAGCTTTTCCCTGGAAGATACGGTCTGCGCTGGTGCGATTATTTCTGCCCTGTTGGAAAAACTAGGTCAGGACTCAGATTGGTTCGGCAACGATGAGGCCGTGGCGGCGTTGGCGCTCTATGACCAATGGCGCGATCGACTGCTGCAACTGTTTCACCAGGCAAGCCACGGCCAACGCCTGCTGCGGCTGGGTTTGCTGGAGGATTTGGAATATTGCGCCAGTCAGGATCGCCTAGATGTGGTGCCCATCCAAACGGCCCCGGCAGTGTTGACCCGCGCTTAGTTTGCATTTAATTGGCACTTAATTGGCATTTAATTTGGCGTTGAATTCGTGCTGCGTTCTTGCTAAGTTTTTGCTCAACTTGCATCATTCGCACTGAGTGAGCCAAACCTGAGCTAAAACCTAAGCCAAAACCAACGCCCAGTCAGCTATCGGCCCCGGCTGATGGCTGGCTGCACCATGGACAGGGCTAATTCACTAAAGATCTCATCCACATTGCTGCCACTTTTGGCGGAAGTCCAATAGAGCGAGTAGGTCACGCCGGCCAGGAGGGTTTCCACCTGAAGCTGTAGATGGTGTTTATGGGACTCGTCCATCAAATCGACTTTGTTGATGGCCAGAATCACGACACTGGTGGGCGAGACCGATCGCACTAAATTGGCATGGTCGCGCAGATGACTAACCGTGTCGGGGCGGGTGGCATCGGCCACCACGATCGCCCCAGAGGATCCTTGAAGATAGCTGGGGGCAATCCGCTGAAACTTAGTTTGGCCCTCCACATCCCAAATCAGCAACTGCAATTCCATCGGCTCCGGCCGCTCAGAGGCCCGATCGAGAGACGGATCTGGCAGCGGCACGGGCACAATCTTCCGAGAGATTTTTACCCCAATGGTGGACAAGTAGCGATCGCTAAATTGCCGATCCACAAATCGACGAATCAGGCTGGTTTTGCCAACTGCATAATCACCGACCAAACAAATTTTTTTTGAAAGGGTTTGCATGGCTTTAGGGGGTTGGCAAACGCACCGGCGACTGGGCCGATTGTAGAAGACAGGATGGAAACTGGCCGAAATTCAACGGCAAAACTCCCGATTTTCGGGCCCCCTGGCGATCGCGGATGGGCAATTCAGGACATGATTCAAAGCAAGGGAATTGCTCAGGAGCCTTGTTCCAGCGGGTTAATGATGCAAATCAAGCTGGTCGAACATAGCAGGCAAATCCAGCAAACCGAAGCGATGGCTCATTCATGGGCAAGCCAGGGAGGAACATCGTGAATCGAGTCGTGAATCGATTGGCTTCACGATCGATGGGGAATGGATCAGGAATTTAAGGCGCTGGGATTGCTTCAAAGCGCACGCAACGACTCATCCATTCCCCATCGCCTTGGGTCACATCCGGCGGGGGCCCAACCTGGGCACTGGGCACTAGCCGCTGGGCCGAAATGCCTCGGCTAATGAGGGCCGATCGCACCAATTGCGCTCGCTGCAAGGCCAGGGCCGACGCATTCGGTTCGGTGGGGGCGCTGTGGCCCACCACACGCAGGTTCAGATCCGGATAACTTTGCAGGAATTGGCGAATGGGGTCGATTTTGCCGGCAATATCGACATCAACGAATCGATCGGCTCCTAACTCAAAGTACAACCGAACGGTCAGACTCGGAATCACAATTTGCAACGAATTGACGACACGGTTGGTGCCGGGAACCCGCTCAAAGGCCGCCGCGATCGCGCTGGCTTCGGCTCGGCTGCGGGCGGAGCCGGTGACGGTGACCGTTCCGCCGGATTGCGCATCGATGCTGTAGCTAGCGTTGACCACGTTGCCATCCCGGTTCAAGGTTTTGGCAATCCGCTGCACCTCGGCAGCCGCCAGAATGGGATCCGTGGGCAACTGCACGGCAATGATTTGATTTTTGGGGGGTGTGGCTTGCTGAAACCGTTTTGGGTCGATCGCCCGATAGGTGTCGGTGGCTGTGCGTTCCGCCTGGAATCGCAGCCAAGGATAGGGAACCTTGCCCCGCAATCGCAACTGATCGCCTTGTAAATCAACGGATAGGTTATACACCGCCAATTGGGGAGAGGTATTCAGGGCCCCTTGCACGGCCGCCAACAGGCCTCGGTTGCGCTGGTTTTGATAGTTCCACCAAATCCAAGGGGCCGCGATCGCCGCGCTCAGCACCAAAATTAGCCCCGTCAGGGCCCAAGGAAACCCACCCCGCCGATTTAGGTTCAGGTACGAACGCCGTTGGATGGGTCGCACCAAGCCGGTCACGGCCGTGTGAACGGGGGCCGGCAGGGTGCGGGAGTCGCCATCAAAGGATTGCAGGGGGCGATCGTACCGTTCCACCAACCGCTCCAGGGTCGATCGCAACTGACGGTAGAAGCCCTTGGACGGTTGACCTTTCACAATCACCGCCAAATAGCAGTAACCGGCCACCTCCATGGCAATTTGCGAATCGTTGTACTGAATTTCGTGCAATTCGGACACGTTGCCATCTTGCACCATGCAATCATTCACGAAGCTACGAATGGCCGTGAGCATTCCCGCCAGCATGTCCCCTTCGAGGGGATCTTGGTCAGTGGATTGACATTCGCTCATCACCAGGCCCGAGGCCTTGTGGATCAAAAAAGCAGCCTGTACCCGATAGGGCATGGCTTCCCGCAAAATCAGCTCCGCTTCGGAGACCCCTTGCATTTTGGCTCGCATCTTGCGGCCCACCCCTTCCATGCTCAGGGTGTTATGCACCTTTTCGTTGATGGAGTCGATCGCGTCTTTCATGTACTTGGCGATCGTGTTGCCAATGACGGGATAAAGCGCATCCACCATGGCATCCCGTTCTAGGGCAATTTGCTCTTTGATTGAAGCCCCCATCATGGGCCCAAGGGCTTGAATCATCGAGTCCGCATCAAGCTGGTACTGCTCCCGCATGGCGGAGGCGGTTTCGGGCGCAATGGCATGGGCGATCGCCAGGGCCAAATCAGCGGGAGCATCTTGCATTCGCTGGACGATCGCCGCATCCAGCACGGGGGCGATCGCCTCGGCCATGGCTTGTCGATCCTGAAGCGATCGCTCGTAAATCAGGCGATCGATCGTGGGCAACAGGGCTTGGCAAATTTCTTCGCGGGCATCCAGCACCCGCCGTTCAATCAACCGCGCAATCAGGGGCGATAGGTGCGCCACCAGTTGATCGGCATTTTGCAGCAGGGACTCAATCGCATCCACCTGCTGCTGAACCCGTTGCATTTTGCCGCGCAGGGCTTCCACCCGGTCTTCCACGCGGACAAAGTTGTCACCAATCAGCAGCGATTGCAACTGCTCCCAGGCATCTTCCCCTGAGCTGCCGTTGCCTTCGGAGGGTGCACCGTTGCCGTTGGCCACGTTCCCTGCTTTGGTGGTTGTATCTTGCCCCGATCGCCCCGTTGCGGGCGAAGGCGGGGTCAACAAATCCGGATCGGCCCCAAATGGATTGATCGGTAACTCATCACGATCTGCTGAGTTTTCTGCCAGGTTTCCTGCCAGGCTTTCTGCCAAATCGGCTGTTAAGTCGGCGGCCAAATCGGCTTCTACCAAGGTCGAGCGAGATCCTGTTAAGTCGGATCCCGCTCGGCCTTGCAGTGTTTCATCAGGAACCGCGAGACGGCTCGCCACCGAACCTTGGGGTTGCGGGGCGATCGAACTGGGTGGCCGCTCCGTGGGCGACTGAGACGATCGGCCCAACTGACTCAGCAGATCTAGCCAATCCTCCACCGGCTCCGACTCGGAATGATTGCGATCGGGCATAGGGCCAGCACTCCAACCAACTCAATCCAACAGTGACAACGGGTTCCATCCAGTCTAGGAAATCTTCCTGAGAAAAACCCACCGTTGGCCCAATGCCCGATCGGCCAGGATTGGCGAACAGGCCCGCATGATTGTTGCGCCCCAGTCCGGTTAACCGTTGACTAACCCTCTGATTAACCCTCCGGCGACACCAACTCCACCGACAGGGCACTTGGCGGATCGATCGCCGCTTGCAACGCCGGAACCACATCCTGACCCTTCAGGCGCATTCCCAGCTCAAACATCAACTCCGCCAAAGTCTCACGCTCCACCTTGTTATCGCGCAAGGACGAGAACCGCGCATCCAGCTCCTCAAAAATTTGAGTACGCAGGGTGCGAGTGTCCTCTTGCAGCTTGTCGCGGCTTTCGTTCAAACGGCCATCAATCGCCGTGGTTTTTTCCTCAAAGGCTCGATCCAACTCCTCAAAGATGGCCTGAACCCGCCGACCCAGGCGATCGTTCTGTTGCTGCAAGTCCGTGGTTTCCTCTTGCATCTTGGTGGTGAACCCCTTCAACCGCTTATCCAGCGCCTCCAGGGACGCTTGCAATTGGGTTGAGAGGGAAACCTTCACCTCCTCAATCCGATCCTGCAAATCCTGATGCAACAGATTGAGTTCCGACTCCATTTGCGCAAAGCGATTTTCATAGTCGCGAAGCTGGGAGCCGACCAAGATGTCGCGGATTTGATCAATGTTGCCTAACCGTTCCCGAATGTCTTGGCGATCCATGGCTTGCCTCGCTGTTGCTGATACCTAAAAACAAACGACAGAGCTTGTCAGAAAAAGAGGGTGGGTGTGGTTCGGTAGGAGCGCGCTGCAAAAGCCGATCTGTGATGGCACAGGGTGCAATGGCACAGAAATAGCCCCGAACGGCCTGATTGTATCTCGATCGCCCCCTAGGGTCGGCCTCGAATCCGTGAACCACAGATTCAAAACCACCGGTTCAAAATTTGATCCGGATTTGATCTGGATTTGATCTGGGCTGCTGCATAGGCTCAGACAGCACTTCAGACAGCACTAAGGCGAATCCAGGGGCGATCGACTGAACCGGCTTAAACACTCAGCTTCAGGGCCGCCACGGGCACATCATCCCAAGAATCCACGGTGCGCATGGTCACCACCCAACCCTCCTGGCGCTGTTCATCGGTCAGATTTTCTTGGAAAGACTCATAGCAGGCCTGGGCCTGTTCTTCGCTGGTAGAAGCAATGCAAGCGTGGGAAATGCCTGCGGGATCCATTTGTTCGTTTACCCAGATGGTCATGACGACTGATTCTCAATGGCTGCAAGGAGTAGCAATGGATAGATTGCAATCTCCGTCTCCAGTCTATCCATTCCCACCCAGCGCCCTGGGAAATGTGTCGGGTCGGCAATGCAAGGGTTAGGGCGATCGGGGCGCTGCCCCAGAAAATCAACCGAAAATCTACTATCCGGAAATTTTGACAAAAATTTGAGTTGGGGACTAGAAAAATAACGAACGTTCGATTTAAAATAAATCCGAGTTCAGAACCCCAACCCTCAACTCATCAACCGGCAGCCTGCGACCCCATGCAGAGGGTTTGAGTCCTGAAGATGCAAATTAGCAAATTAAATGCAAATCTTTTGGTCTTGAATCTTTCGGCTGAGAATTCGTCCCAAGTTGCCACCATTTCGGTTACAAAATTCAGTCATCCAAGCCTGAAAACAATGACCAACCATTCTTGATCGCCGTTTCTGAAAACAACCCCCAAGAGAATTGCTCTAGGGAACTAATCGAGAGTATTCCTCAATAAGTTGCTGGTGATTTCACTGATGAACTCCTTGATTCAGCATTGCTCAGGCATCGATTCGGCATGAACACGACATTCACTGGGCATCGATCGACCCCTGATCATGCATTACACAATGTCGATTTCAAGGCCAATTTCAGTGCCAATTCTGCGCAGGTGAGGTAGTGTGGCCGCACAAAAACCGATTAAAAACACTTGCGTATTGAGCCAATGCCCAAAATTGTTGATCACGAGAGCTATCGCCAAGAACTCCTGAGTCGTTGCTTTGCTTTGTTTGCCGAACGGGGCTACCACGCACTCACGATTCGGGAAATTGCCAAGGGACTCGGTGTTTCTACCGGAACCCTTTACCACTATTTCGAGAGCAAAGAAGACCTTTTCATCCAACTCATGGACTACCTGAGCTTGGAGGATACGGGAGAACAAGTGCTCAGTCAGTTGAGCCATCCGCTGACCCTGACCGAACGAATTGTGGTGGTGATGAATTGCGTGATTGACAACGAGGAATATTTCCGCCAGCAGGATCTGTTAATTGCGGAGTTTTGCCGCCATCAGGGGGAAGTGGTGCGCAAACATCCCTTGATTCAGGGGGCCCACGATCGCTATGTTCAGGCGCTGGCAGACTTTTTGGGAATTCACGATCGTCCGGTTTTGGAGTGTTTTTTGGCTTGGGTGAGTGGCTTGCTGTACCGCCGAATGCTTTTGGGTGAGCAGTTGGACTTGGCGGAACAGGCAGTTTTGATGTCCAAGATGCTAGCGGGCTACTGGGAGCAAACCAATCGTGATTGTAAAGTTCAGGAATTTCAACACGCTGGCTCTGGCGGCTAGCGCGGCGGCGGCAAGCATTGCCCTGGGGGCGATCGGGCTGTCGCAGTGGAACCGGGCCACGGCAGAGCAGCAGGCCCAAAGCTCAACCCCGGGCCCGGTGGTGCGATCGGGCGTGACGGCCCTGGGGCGACTGGAGCCGGAGTCGGAGGTGGTGCGGTTGGCAGCTCCCTTGGCGCTGGATGGCGATCGGGTCAGTGAGTTGCGTGTGCGGGAAGGCGATCAGGTGCGGGCGGGGCAAGTGGTGGCCTTGTTGGCTTCGGAAACCGTGTTGGCCGCCGAATATAACGAAGCGAACCGCCAAGTGCAGGTGGCTGAGGCTCGCTTGGCCCAAGTGAAGGCCGGAGCCAAAACCGGCGACATCAACAGCCAGCGGGCCACCGTGAACCGAGTGCAAGCAGAATGGCAAGGGAACACCGACGCTCAACGGGCCCAGCTCAGCCGGTTGCGGGCCCAGTGGCAAGGGCAGTTGGCCCAACAGTCGGCCGCTGTTCGCCGTTTGGAAGCGGAGTTAGCCAATGCCCAATCAGAATATCGGCGCTATGAGGCACTTTATCAGGAAGGGGCGGAATCTGCCTCCCGGTACGATTCCAAGCGGCTGTCGGTGGAAACTTTGTTTCGGCAGCTTCAGGAAGCCCGGGCGGAACTGAACCGGCTCGATCGCACCGGTCGCCAGGAAGTGCAAGAGGCCACGGCGGTACTGAGTCGGGTTGAGCGGGCGGGCCAACAACAATGGCAAGAGGCCAAGTCCACCCTCAGCAGCGTGGCGGAAGTGCGGACGGTGGATGTGCGCACGGCCTTGGCGGAAGTGGCGGCGGCCCGGGCCGCGCGCGATCGGGCGGCGGCGGCCTTGGAACGGGCTTATTTGCGGGCCCCCAGCGATGGGCAAATTTTGAAGATCCATGCCCGGGCAGGCGAAAAGATTGGTGATAGCGGACTGCTTGACCTGGCCCAGACCGATCGAATGGTGGCCGTGGCGGAGGTTTACCAAACCGATGTGGGGCTGGTGCGCGTTGGCCAACCGGCAACTATTGTGGGCCAAGCTGTTCAGGGCAGCTTGCGCGGCACGGTGACCCAAGTGGGACTGCAAGTGTTGCAACAAAACGTATTTAGCAATCAGCCGGGCGAAAACCTCGATCGGCGGGTGGTGGAAGTGCGCATTTTGCTCGATCCGGCCAGCACGGCCCGCGTGCGATCGCTCACCAATTTGCAAGTGGAAGTGAGCATCGAAACCGGCACGGGCAACGCTCGCTAACTCGCTAATTGGCGGTTACTTGATTAATAGTCATTTGATTAATAGTCACTTGATTAGCAGTCATTTGATTGTTATTGAATCAATTCTTTTGCCAGCACGCTCGCTAGCGTTGCAACCGACCCCATGCCCAAAAAAACTCCCCTTTCTTGGTTATTATTGGTGCGCCAGAAAAGCCGCCTAATTGTGGCCACTGCTGGCATTGCTTTTGCAGATATTTTGATGTTCATGCAGTTGGGGTTCCAAAGTGGTCTATACGACGCAGCCATCAAACCCCACCTCAACCTTGATGCGGATTTAATCCTGATTAATCCTCAGTTTCGGACGCTTTTTTCTGTTAAGAGTTTCCAACGCGAACGGCTCTATCAAGCTCGCGCACTGCCCGAGGTGAAAGAGGTGAGTTCTATTTACATCAACACCGGCCAATGGCGCAATCCAGAAACCCGTGAAAGTCGCGCCATTTTGGTTTGGGGTGTGGAACCGGGAAAGCCCAGTTTCAAGCTGCCGGAAGTGGAACAGCAACTCAATCAAATCACCCTGCTGAAAACAGTTTTGTTTGACCAAGCAGGACGACCAGAATATGGCACGGTAGCCGATTGGTTGGCCCGATCGCCCCAGGGCTTAGAAGTGGAGTTGAGCGATCGGCTCTTGAACGTCAGCGGTACTTTCACCTTGGGGGCATCTTTTGCGGCGGATGGCAACACGATCGTCAGTGATTCCACCTTTTTGCATTTGTTTCCCGATCGCTCCGCTAGCAACATTGAAGTGGGGTTAATTCAACTGCAACCGGGTAGCGATCCGGTGGTGATGCAACAGAAACTGTCTGCCTTTTTGCCCAAAGATGTGCGAGTTTTGACCGTTGAAGAATTTGCCAACGTTGAAAAACAATATTGGGCTGAAGGAACCGGCATTGGTTTCATTTTTGGTCTTGGGGCCATTATGGGCTTCATTGTGGGCATCGTGATTGTTTATCAGATTCTCTATTCTGATGTGTCCGATCACCTGTCGGAATTTGCCACCATGAAAGCCATGGGCTACAGCAACGCCTTCCTGGTGCGCGTTTTGATCACTGAAGCCTTGATTTTGGCAGTGATTGGCTTTTTGCCCAGCATGGTTTTGGCAATGGGTTTATATCAAATCACCTATTCCGCCACCCTCCTGCCAATTTTCATGCGGCTCGATCGCGCCATCACCGTTTTTGTGTTGACCATTGCCATGTGCAGCGCCTCCAGCGTAATTGCCATGCAAAAGCTTTATCAAGCGGATCCAGCGGATATTTTCTAAGGATTTTTGCCCACTTTTGGAGAGATCAATCTAGCAGAGGGTTAGGTTATGGATCAGGTCATGGATCAGGTTACGAATCAAGTCCTTGGGCAACCATCTAGCCAAGCCAGTGCCATTCTGATTCAGAATTTGAATCACTATTTTGGCAATGGTGATCTCAAAAAACAGGTGCTTCATGACATTAACCTGATCATTCAAGCGGGTGAAATTGTGCTGCTGACGGGGCCATCTGGCTCTGGAAAAACCACCCTGTTGACCCTGTTGGGAGGGTTGCGATCGGCCCATGAAGGAAGCTTGAAAATTTTGGGCCAAGAAATGTGTGGAGCCAGCAAAGAACAGCTCTTAAAAACTCGCTGCAACATTGGCTATATTTTTCAGGCCCATAATCTTTTGAGCTTTCTAACAGCTCGCCAAAATGTCCGCTTGTCTTTGGAACTACATGACCATTACACCGATGCAGAGTGCGATCGGCTGGTGGATGAAATGTTGACGGCGGTGGGCTTGGGAGAGCGATTGGACTATTATCCCGAGCAGCTTTCGGGGGGACAAAAACAGCGGGTGGCGATCGCCCGGGCCCTGGTGAGTTCTCCCAAAATTGTTTTGGCTGATGAGCCAACGGCCGCGCTCGATCGCAAGTCGGGGCGGGATGTGGTGGAAATTTTGCAACGCTTGGCCAAAGAGCGAGATTGCACCATTTTGTTGGTTACTCACGATAACCGCATTTTGGATATTGCCGATCGACTGCTGTATATGGAAGATGGGCGATTGGTGAAGGATAAGACTGAATAAACTCGCAAGGGATCAAACTTGGCGATCGTGCTCTAGGTTGTGCAAAATTTGACAGAAATCCGCTGCGATTTTTCCTTGGTTTTCAAGGGTCAAAACTGGCACATGAATAAACAGAGCCTTGGCCAGTTGACGATGGAGCAACAGCCATTGCAAGACTCGGTAATAGAGCGCATTACAAACAAAATTTCCCGCATCAAAGCTAATTTCAGAACACTCAGTGCCCGCCAACAGTTGCGGCAAATGAAAACCCGTTGCTAACCGACTGCCCCCTTGGCTAGCTTGGGCTTCGAGGGAGAGATGTGATCGCCCCTCAGCCATGCCACACAACAGGATTTGCCGAGGGCGATGTTGCTCGATCGCCCCAATCACCCGCTGAGGAGCCAGATCAAAATCAACGGGTAATTGCCGCAAGCAAATCGCCTGCGGGGGCAGTTGCCGTTGTTCGATCAGCAAAGCTAGCAAATCATCGGAGGCGTTGGATTTCTGATGGGGTAACCAAGTTTGAAAGGAGGTGATCAGCCAGGGAGATTGCGCCATTTCAAACCTATAATTTCAGTGGTTTCGATCTTTTAAATGATTTGGATGATTGAGATCGCTTTCGATCGCCCGTCATCAAAATCACAGTTTCAGTCAATACAATTGCAGCAATTGCAGGGGTTTGGTGTCCTATGACAACGATTGCCGTGGTCGATTACGATATGGGCAACTTGCATTCCGCCTGCAAGGGGCTAACCCAGGCGGGAGTTGAGCCGATCGTGACTGACTCGGCAACGGTGATCGATCGCGCCGATGCGATCGTCCTGCCGGGAGTCGGGTCTTTTGATCCGGCGGTGCAGCAACTGCGCGATCGGGGATTGGAAGCGCCCATTCGCCAAGCGATCGCCCAAGGAAAACCCTTCTTGGGCATTTGTTTGGGTTTGCAAATGCTGTTTGAAACCAGCAGCGAGGGCCGGGAACCGGGCCTGGGCATCGTGCCCGGCTCCGTGCGGGCTTTTCAGCCAGAACCAGGAATCACCATCCCCCATATGGGTTGGAATCAATTGACCCTCACCCAACCCACATCCCTGCTGTGGCAAGGGTTGGAGCCGTTGCCCTGGGCCTATTTTGTCCATTCCTACTATGTGGATCCGGCGGATCCAGGGGCGATCGCCGCCACGACCACCCACGGCAGCCAAACGGTGACGGCCGCCATTCACTGCGAAGCGCTCGGTTCCGGTCGGCCTAATGTGATGGCGGTGCAGTTTCACCCGGAAAAGTCAGCGGCGGCGGGCCTGCGGATCTTGGCGAACTTTGCCACCACGGTTCGATCGATGGTTCCCTGCTAGGGTTAATCGACCGGTTTGGCAACGCTTAAAAATGCCTAAAAACGCTTAAAGCTGAACGGAGCGCAGGTGCGATCGGGGATCGGTCGATCGCGCCGCCCGCACCTGTTCATAGGCGGCCCGCTCGGCCGCCGTGGGCGAACTGGGCAACGTCACCGCCACCCGCACCAACAAATCCCCTCGTTTGCCGCTGGGTTCAACCCAACCCTTGCCCCGCAACCGCAGGGTTTGACCCGACTTGATGCCCGCTGGCACATTCATGGTCACCAACCCATCGGGGGTGGGCACATCGGCCTTGGTTCCCAACACCGCTTCATCTGGGGCGATCGGGATTTCGCAAACCAAGGTATCGCCCTCAAATTGAAAAAAGTTGTGGCTATTGAGGCTGACCTTCAGGTACAGATCTCCCCGTTGACGGCTGTAGGGGTCGTATTGCCCCTTGCCCTTGAGGCGAATTTTGCTGCCCGGTTTGGCCCCGGGAGGAATGCGCACGGTGATGGTTTCGGCTCCCAGGCTCAGGCGTTTTTGCGTGCCATTAAACGCTTCCCCAAAGGACAGGGCCAAAGTGGCTTCCCGATCGCCCGCGGCCGATTGGGGGCCAAAGCCGCCCACATCCCCAAAGCCGGAGAAACCACCCCCAAAATTGCTGCTGTTGTAATTGCCGCTGTAGTTGCTGCCTGTGCCGCTGCGATAGTTGTAGCTGCTCGATCGCGTCCCGGCGGCCCCTGGCCCGCCAAACCGTCCCAGCAGCTCATTAATAAATTCATCAAAGCTGCCGTAGCGGCCAAACTCAAAATCATCAAACCCGGCTCCCCCGGCTCCGGTTCCTCCCCAGGCTTGACCGGCGCGATCGGCCTGCTGCCAATATTGACCAAAGCGATCGTACTTTTGGCGCTTGTCCGCATCGGACAGGACTTCATAGGCCTCGTTCACTTCCTTGAACCGCGCCTCCGCCTGTTTGTCGCCCGGGTTCAAGTCCGGGTGGTATTTGCGCGCCAACCGTCGATAGGTTTTCTTGATTTCCTCGGCACTGGCGGTTTTGGTCAGACCCAGCACCGCATAGTAATCCTTAAAATCTGTCGCGGCCATGCGCTATCACCTTATTTTGCTGCGGTCGATCGGGATGGATTTAGCCTAACGAAGTCTAGCGCTGGCTGGAGATCGGGTGCGATCGCGCTGATTGGTGCAATTCCCGAACCTAACCAGATTTTGGCTGTCGCCTGGATCCTGATCCTCAGCGGTTTCCGCCCCCTTTCCGGCCATGGGAAAGGGGTTGGGAAAACCAAGATTGATCGACCATTTCGGGAGCAAGCTTCGGGAGCAAGCCTAGGGATAGAACGCCAACTGGGGCAACCCGATCGTTTCATCCAAGCCCAGCATCAGGTTCATGCACTGTACCGCCTGACCTGATTGGCCCTTCATCAGGTTATCGATCGCCGACAACACAATCACCCGATCGGTGCGTGGATCCACCTCCACACCCAAATAGCAAAGGTTCGTGCCCAGGGCCCACTTGGTTTGGGGATAGACCCCACTGGGCAACACCTTCACCCAAGGACTGTTGCGATAGAAGGCGTTGTAGATAGTCAGCAGGTCTTCGCGCACCAGGCCCGGATCGCGGAGGGTGGCATAGACGGTGGACAAAATGCCGCGCGGCATCGGTATCAGGTGGGGCGTGAATTGAATCCGCACTTCATGGCCCGCCAAATCCGTGCAAATTTGCTCAATTTCCGGCGTGTGGCGATGGCGACCGACCCCATAGGCAGAAAAGGAACCGCCCGCTTCCGCCAACAGCATGTTGGTTTTGGCCTGGCGGCCGCCGCCGGACGTGCCGGACTTGGCATCAATGATCGCCGTTTCCGGAATGATAATCCCCTGTTTCAGCAGGGGCAGCAGGGCCAACAGGCTGGCCGTGGGATAGCAGCCGGGACAACCAATCAGGTTCGCCTCCGCGATCGCCTCGCGATTCAGTTCCGGCAGCCCATAGACCGCCATGGCCGCCACTTCCTGATCGCTGCGACTCTTGCCATACCAGTCTTCATAGGTGTTCAGATCCCGGAACCGGTAATCCGCCGACAGATCCAGCACCTTGCAGCCCCGATCGACCAGTTGAGGAGCCAAGTCACAGGCAATCCCGTTGGGCAGCCCCAAAAACACCACCCGACAGCGCCGGGCAATCTCATCCAGGTCGATCGACTCCACCTTCAGGGAAATGCGGTGGGCCAGGTGCGGATAAACTTGCCCATAGCTTTGGCCGGCGCTGCTTTCGCCGCCCAAATAGGTCAGTTCCACATGGGGATGATCTAACAGAATTCTGACCAGTTGCACGCCGCCGTAGCCCGATGCGCCAACGATGCCAACTGGAATCTTGTCTGTATTACTCATAATCCGGCTTCTGATTCCCTTTGCTTGTGTGGGTGCCTGTGTCTGTGGACGGGCGCGGTGCTGCTGGGTGCGGGCCAGCCGGCGGGTGCGCGCGGCTTGTTGCCATGCATTCTAGTACCGTTTGCCGGTGTTCCTGCGTTCGGTTGCAGGGGGTCTCACCCCTAGGGGATACAGGGCGATCGCACAGGATCAGAAAAGCCGCAATTCACCGCCGGGTGAAACTGCTACAGGAGATACAATGGAGACCATAAGTTAAGAACTGTAACTGTTTATTAGCGTCCGTCCTAGCCTCTAGCCGACAGACGCGCTGTTCGCCTTTGGTTGCTGCCGCAATGACCCACCACACTGTCCCCCAGTCTGTTCCCGCGTTTGTGTTTGACACGATTCCCGCCATCCTGGCAGACCTGAAGGCCGGGCGGCCCGTGGTGATTGTGGATGACGAAAACCGCGAAAACGAAGGGGACATCATCTACGCCGCTGAAAAGGTGACGGCGGACGCGGTGAACTTCATGGCCACGGAGGCGCGGGGGCTAATTTGCTTGGCCATGACGGGCGATCGGCTCGATGCGTTGGAGTTGCCCTTGATGGTGACCAACAACACGGACAGCAACCAAACGGCCTTCACCGTCAGCATTGATGCCTCACCGGCCTTGGGGGTGAGCACGGGCATTTCAGCGGAAGACCGAGCCAAAACAATCCAAGTGGCGATCGACCCCCGAACCCGGCCGGAAGATCTGCGGCGACCGGGGCACATTTTCCCCCTGCGATCGCGCGAAGGGGGGGTGCTGAAGCGGGCAGGGCACACGGAGGCGGCCGTGGACTTGGCTCGCCTGGCGGGGCTTTATCCAGCGGGCGTGATTTGCGAAATTCAAAATCCCGATGGTTCCATGGCCCGGTTACCGCAACTGATTGACTATGCCCAGCACTACGACCTGAAAATCGCCACAATCGCGGACTTAATTAGCTATCGGCTGCAACATGAGCGGTTTGTAATCCGGGAAACGGTCACCAAACTGCCCACGGAGTTTGGCCTGTTTGAGATCTATGGCTATCGCAACGAAATTGACGGTTCCGACCATGTGGCGATTGTCAAGGGCGACCCGGCCACCTTCCACGATCGCCCGGTGTTGGTGCGGGTGCATTCGGAATGTCTGACAGGGGATGCGCTGGGATCCTTGCGCTGTGACTGTCGAGCGCAACTGATCGCGGCCCTGAAAATGATTGAGCAGGCCGATGAAGGGGTGGTGGTTTACCTGCGCCAGGAAGGTCGCGGCATTGGCTTGATTAATAAGCTCAAGGCCTATTCCTTGCAAGATTTGGGCTTTGACACGGTGGAAGCCAACGAAAAGCTCGGTTTTCCAGCAGATCTGCGTGATTACGGCGTGGGCGCACAAATTTTGAACGATTTGGGCATTAACCAAGTGCGGCTGATTACCAATAACCCGCGCAAAATTGCCGGTGTTCGTGGCTATGGGTTGGAAGTGGTCGATCGCGTGCCCTTGTTGATTGAGGCCAACTCCTTCAACACGCGCTATCTGACCACCAAGGCGGCCAAGCTGGGGCATCTGCTGCTGCAAACCTATCTGGTGACGATCGCCCTCCACTGGACTGATCACCCCACCACTAGCGAAGCCTACGAACGGTTAGCCCAGTTGCGACAATTGGTGAGCGATCGAGATTTGCGATTGCGGGAAGAGGCGCGGCCGGTGGCGGTGGCCCTGTTTGGCAATCCGGCGCTGATTGTGCATTTGGGCTTCGACCAATCCAATTTGGCCATGGCCGGTTGGTATCGCGAACCGGGCCATCCTTACCTGGAGGCGATCGCCCAACTCCTGGATCAGTTGGCAGACTGGCAAGCGGTGCAGCGGCTGGAATTTTTGGTCAGTGAAGGGGGCGACCCCATGGCCGGGCTACAGGTGAAGCTCGATCGCCTGACCTACAAGCTGTCAAGCGGGCATCGACCATCCACCATTTGCCAAGATGTGGAAAGCCAGCAAATTTATAGCTTCCTGCGCTAGCGGCCTGCGTTAGGGCTGTCGGGGCGATCGTCCTGCGCTAAAGTGCCTTTGTTGCAAACTGCGGGCCGCCGATCGGGAAATGTCCCCTAGCTAGCGGTTCTCCGGCGGTTTGGCAACGATTTTTCAGGGCAGGACAGCGCGTGCAACAGGAACCGGGCCATCAACCCCCTCAGGCCATTCAGGCATTTTGGGCACAAGTTTGGAGCGTTCTTTTTCAGCCGATCGCCCATAGGCGCGATCGACGGCTCTGGTTTTGGGGCGGCCTCTGCGGAGCCGTGGCCCTGGCCTATGGCGGGTTGGCCCTGCAACAGGCCCTGGCGGGCCCCTATGTGATCCAAGACGATGCCCGACAGCATGTGTTTTGGATGCGACGCTTTTGGGATCCAGAAGCCTTTCCCCAAGATCTGATTGCCAACTATTTCCAGTCCGTGGCCCCGGCGGGTTACCAATGGCTCTATGGCTTGGCGGCCAAGCTGGGGCTAGATCCTTTGCTGTTTAACAAATTTGTGCCCTTGGGGTTAAGTCTGCTGGCGGCGGTGGGAGCCTATGGCTTGGCGGTGACCCTCTGGCCGATTCCGTTGGCGGCGGGGTTGAGCGGGCTGCTGGCGGTGCAGGCCCTGTGGCTGCGGGATGATTTGGTTTCCGGCACACCCGCGGCCTTTGCGGGGCCCCTGTTGCTGTGGGGGTTGTGGGCGATCGCCCGTCGGTGGTTGGGGGTGACGGTGGGGGCGATCGGGCTGCTGGCTTTGTTTTATCCGCAAGTGGCCCTGGTGCTGGGCGGCGCGTTAGGACTGCAATTACTGCGATCGGGGCGATCGGTTGCTTGGCGCTGGCGAGCGGCCTGGGAACGCCCGGAGGTGCGGGTGGCCTTGGCGGGTTTGGGGGCGCTGGTGGTGACCATGGTTCCCTACCTGCTGCGCGATTCTCCTTTTGGGCCGGTGCTGTCCGTGGATATGGCCCGATCGATGCCCACCTTGGCCGATAAGGGTTGGTCTGCCTTTTTCACACGGGATCCTTGGAACTATTGGGCCTGTGGCCAACGCAGTGGCTTTTTGCCCACCGAATGGTGTCGGATCATGGCCTTCCATTCGGTGCTGGTATTGCCTTTGGGCGTTTGGTTTGGCCTGTTGTGGCCCCTGCTGTGGTGGCAGCGCGATCGCTTCCCCCTGGTGCGATCGGCCCAAGGAGCCTTGCCCCTGTTGGG
>NZ_LIRO01000124.1:47744-48487 GCF_002742025.1 Limnothrix sp. PR1529 | reverse complement strand
GGGGTGGGCTGGCCGCTGGGCGGGGCTGGTTGGCCAAATGGCCCGATCGGGCGGCCAACAGTTCCACAAAGGCCCGGGCCCGGGCCCGTTCCGCCACCTCCAAGGCTTGCCCCGCCTGACCTTGGACAATCAAAGCCTCTTGCAACAGGCGATAGGTTTGGGCTTGGGTGTCCGCCAGGGCGATTTTGTTGTCGTCGCTCAGGCCCGGCCGCACCGATTCCCACCGCGCGATCGCCTGAAACAGATGGTCGATCGCCTGGGGAGCCGCCCGCTGCTGCAAATAAAACTCCCCCAACCGGGTTAACAAACGCCCCTCTTCGGCCCGGGCCCCTGTGGCCCGATGGATCCCCAGGGCGGCCTCGAAACCGGCCTGGGCCTGCTCGCGATCGCCCGCGTCATTGGCCAACAGGGCCAACTGTTCCCAGGCTTGGGCCTCACCGGGGCGATCGCCGTGGGTTTGGGCCAACTGGCGCACCTGCTCCAGGGCGTTGCGGGCCTCCGAACGGCGACCCACCGCCCGCAAGGCCTCACCCAACATCAACTGGGCCTTGGTCATCCCGATCGCCTTGCCGGGATAATCCTCCGGCAGCAGGTTATAGAATTGCACCCCCTGCTGGGCGCTGACCACCGCTGGGGCCGCCTTGCCCTGGCGCAACTGCACTTGCGATAACCAAGCCGCTAAATAACCCTGTTGTTTGGGCAGTTCATACAGCCCCCCATCCAGGGGAATCGCGGCGGTGGAC
>NZ_LIRO01000124.1:0-47705 GCF_002742025.1 Limnothrix sp. PR1529 | reverse complement strand
GCGATCGCCTCGGGCCAATTGCCCTGGTCGATCGCCGCCTGGGCCCGCGCCGTCAATGGAGCCCCCGGATCATCAAACAGACAAACCGTAATCGGCCGAAACGGGCAGGTATGTTGCCGCAGGGGGTTACCCAACAAAATCAGCGATCGCAACCGGGCCAATCCCGGCTGCTGGGGCAGTGCCGTGATCTGATTACGGGTCAAATCCAGCATTTCCAGCTGATCCAGGTCTTGCAGGGGCGAGAGATCCTGCACCTGATTGAACCCCAAAATCAATTGGCGCAAGGACGACATCCCCGCCAAGGGTCGCAAATCCCGAATTTGGTTCCCCGGCAGCGACAGGGCCCGCCAATGATTGAAGGCGGCGATCGGTTGCAAATCCTGAATGTTTTGGTTGGACAAATCCAACACGGGCAGGGCCGCCAAATTGCGCCAAGCCTGTTCACAATTCTCGGTCTTGGCTACCCGCAACAAGGCTCCCACCGTGTGCCGCGCCGCCGGATCCAGTCGATCGCGCTGCCGACACCAATCGGCAAAATTCAACAACCCTTGGGATGATCGGTAATCTTGGGCGATCGCCGGTTCGATCGCCATCCCCAGCCCCCAGCCCACCAGCACCACCAGCAGTCCCAGCCGCCCTCGATCGCCCATGGTGTTTTTCCCAAACCAGCGCCTCCAATCTAGATCGCTTCGGCGGGAACGCCACCTCAACCGCCTGGCAACTGCATTTCCCTGGGATTAGGCCTCACGAGTGAGCTTGGCATTGACACTCCCCGCTCTAAAAAGCCAGAGACAAGGTTTTCATGCTCCCGTGCGACCTGATCACCGACAGACAACTTGTACGTTTCCGTCATAACAGACAGGCGTAGACTATTGCTGGCTTCGAGGTCATCGCCCCCCACTCAGCAAGCGCAGCTCTCATCCCGACATTCCCCTTCGGGAGAGCGCGGGGCTTCCCGCCGATTAGCTAAAATTGCATTCAGCCCTCCATCGGTGTTTTGGGCTTTTTTTACGAATTAGCTCTAAAACGATCCTGAGACGATGACGATCGCCCTGTGGATCGATCGCGCCTTTTCATCCCTGACCCATTACCCAGCGCCATGATTGAGGAATCACAACCCAACACTCCGTTTTGGCAAGGAATTGAGGAATTTAATCGTGGGGAGTTTTATGCTTGCCACGACACGATCGAGGCATTATGGGTGGTGGCGAATGAGCCGGAGCGCACGTTTTATCAAGGGGTTTTGCAAGTAGCAGTGGCGCTCCATCACCTCAGTAATTTGAATTGGCGTGGGGCTGCAATTTTGTTGGGTGAAGGGCTGAGCCGCTTAAATAAATATGACGATCACTACAGTGGAATTGATGTAAACCAGCTCATTGCCCAGGTGGCGGATGTTTTGCACTTTATCCAAGTGATGGGGCCCGATCGGGTAGAAACTGCTGCGATCGCCTTGGGATTACGAACTGGGTTGCTTCCTCTGGAGTCTGGAAATTTGGAATCATTTGCTCAGCCATCTTTGCCGCGTATCCTGCCGGCCGCCCAAGCCTGCTCGGGAGAAGAAACCCCGTAAAAAAAGGGACTTGGTAGCAAGATTTTGTCCACAATTCTCTAAATCTGTCCGATTGATCGGTAAGATTCAAAAACATCCCCATTGAAATTCAATCGGGCGAAATAGCAATCGAGTAGGACTTAAATAACCCTTATAACGATTGTCGGTTGGCAGTGAGGCCATTGGCACTCGCCTCCTGACTGATCGGATCGTTCGGCGCGATCATGCTGCGTGATCGTTTTCAGGAAGCGCGTTTGTGGCAAACGACTGGTATCACCGCTACAACCCCTTTAGCGAGCAATGGCATCCCCTGCGGTGGGTACGCCCATTCATGCGTCCCAAGACCTTGGCCCTGCTGGAGTCTTGCACGATCGGGCTAATTGCCGGGTTGGCGGCCGTGTTGATGAAGTGGGGGGCGGCTTGGGTGGGAACCCAGCGGATCGCGATCGCCACCCGTAGCCCCGTGCCGGCCCTGGCGTTGGCGGCGGTGGGGGTGGTGGGTTGTTGGCTGGCTGGTTGGTTGGTGCAGCGCTTTTCGCCGGACGCTGGGGGCAGCGGCATTCCACAGGTCAAGGCCAAGCTGGCCTTTGGGCCGATCCTGTTGGATTGGCGGGCTGTTTGGGTCAAATTATTGGCCACCACGCTCACCTTGGGGTCTGGATTAACCCTGGGTCGCCAGGGGCCCACGGTGCATGTGGGCGCTTCTATCGCGGCCCAACTCAGTCGTTGGATTCCCACTTCGCCGGCCTATCGTCGCCAAACAATTGCTGCCGGGGCCGCGGCTGGTTTGGCGGCTGGGTTTAATGCCCCGATCGCGGGTGTGCTGTTTGCGGTGGAAGAGCTGCTGCATGATGTGTCAGGTTTGACCCTGGGGCCGGCTCTGTTGGCGGCCTTTGTGGGAGCGGTGGTGGCGCAGTCCTTGGGCGGTGATATTTTGCCCGTGAGCTTGAACCTATCGCGGGTGGCCACGGAATTTACGGCGCGGGATATTCCGGCCTACCTGTTGTTGGGTTTGTTGGCCGGTTGGTTGGGAGCCAATTTCAATCGGGGGGTGATTGCCAGTTTGGGTCTCTATCGCCGGTTGCAATGGGGATTGCCGGAGCGGATGGCCCTAGCTGGTGGAATTACGGGCCTGGGTATGGCGATGTTGCCAGCGGCGTTTTGGAACTATAGCTGGCTGCGGGAAGATTTGGTGCTGGGGGGGACGGCTTGGCAGGGCGCGGCGATCGCCTTTGGGGCCCATTTCCTGTTGACTTTGGTGGCCTTTGGTTCCGGTGCGCCGGGGGGCTTGTTTGGCCCTTCGCTGATTTTGGGGGCCGCCTTGGGCAGTGTGGTGGGGGCCTTGGTGGGGGCCCACTCGATCGCCACCTACGCTCTGGCCGGGATGGGGGCATTTTTTGCGGCGGTGTCGCGAGTGCCAATCACGGCGATCGCGATTGTGTTTGAAATGGCGGCGGATTTTAACCTGGTGTTGCCGCTTACCATTGGTTCCACCGTGGCCTATTTGGTGGCCGATCGCCTGGATTCTGGCTCTTTATACGATCGACTGCTGGCCCTCAAGGGGTTGGAGTCGGAACCGATTCCCGATGTGGATTTGCTGGCGGATTTAACGGCCAAGGATGTGATGAATCATCCGGTGGAAACCCTGCGGGCCAGCCAAACCCTGGAAACGGCTCGCCAGCGGTTTGCCGATTCGCACCATCGCGGTTTTCCGGTGGTAGACGATCGGGGAAATTTGGTGGGCATTTTGACCCAATCGGACATCACGGATTTGGATGCCGAGGATTTGGCCGCCACCGATCGGGTGACGGCGGCCATGACTCCCCAGCCGATCGCGGTGCAAATTGACGATCGGCTGTCGGATATTCGCTTTTTGCTCAGTCGCTACAAACTGGGACGACTGCCCGTTTTGGAAGGGCAAAGGCTGGTGGGCATTGTCACGCGCAGCGATCTGTTGCGCGTTGAGTCCAAACGATTGGGGGGAGAAATTAATCCCCAGCAGCCGCGCCGGCCCGCCTATGCCATCTATAAAACCCGGGGGCCGAACACGGGGAGATCGCGAATTTTGGTGCCGATCGCCAATCCAGCGGCGGCCTTGGGGCTGTTGCGGTTGGCGCTGGCCATTGCGCGCGATCGACAGGCGGAGGTGGAATGCTTGCATGTGATGTTGGTTCCTGTGGGTCAGTCCCCGGCGGAAACCTCGATCGATCCGGCGCTAGTGGCCCCCATGCGCAAACTGTTTGAACGGGCAACCCGTGCCGGTCGTCAATGGCGCATCTCCATCCATAGCCAAATTTGCTTGGCCCGGGATCCGGCCGAGGCCATTTTGGAAGTGATTCAACGGCGGCGAATCGACTTGGTGATTATGGGTTGGCAAGGGGCGATCGCCCGGCCAGGGTTGCCGGTTTTTGGCGACTCGATCGCCCGACTGTTAAACGATGCCCCCTGCGAAATCATGTTGGTGAAATGGGGAGAAGACCTGTTCAAACGGCCGCGAATTCGTCAGCAAGAGGCGGTGCAAGCCATGCTCAGTCTCGATCGCTGGTTAGTGCCAATTAGTGGTGGGCCCAATGTGGAGCGGGCCCTGAACCTGTTGCCGCCGCTGTTGGGCCTGACCCGATCGGCCGCCGTCACCCTCTGCCAAGTCGTGCCCAAGGTGGCCACCAGCGAGGAACCAGACTTCAGCGAATCGGCGGCGCAACCCTGGACGACCGATCTTTTGGATCAGGCCACCGCTCGCCTCACCAAAACCAGCCCCACTTCAGTCACGGCGCTGGCTCTCTGTGCGGATCAGGTGGCTGAAACCATTTTGCACTTGGCCGAAAGCCTAGATAGCCAAGTGATTGTATTAGGAGCCAGCCGAGAAAGCCTACTCAAACAGGTCATTCATGGCAACTTGCCGGCCACGATCGCCCAGCAATTTCAAGGCACAATTTTAGTGGTTCGTGGCCCATTGACTGGCAATGATTAAGTGCTTGCTGCTGGATTAGCTGAATTAGCTGCATTAATTGAAATCCGAACTGGATTGGCGTTTGCTTTCATCAATCGGCCAATCTTCATCTTCACCACCGATGCTAATACGGCGAATTTCCAAAAATTCTCGACTCAGTTGAGCAAAAGCATTAATCAACACATCCAGAGCGATCGCATCACTGGTTCCCAAGTCAAACCAACAACGGGCGCGGGTTCCTTCAAACTCCACTTCGCCCATGTTGTGCATCAGGGCCATCATCGATTGATCCAGTACTTCACTGTCATATTCCATATAGCTCAAGTCCAATCCCACCTCTTGAACCTGCGCATTTTCGGCATTGAATCCACCCAATTTCCCTAAGAAAAACCAGGAATCAAAAACCTCTTCAATGTATTGCTGCTCCATGCGCCCTGGAACGGTGTCCAGCTCCAGCCAAATCCAAACATTAAAGGGGTCAAACTCGCGAAATTGAATGTCCATGGAAAAGGGAGAGGAAAGGGATGAATTGCCAATCACTGAATTGACTCGATCAGTCAAATGAATTCAATTCAATAGACCAACGCAATCACAAGCATTAACCAGCCGCTAATGCACTACAGCCTTTACTGAAAATAATTGGCACACCATATTGCAGATGCCATGAGGCAACGATTTGGTGGGCATTGCCCACCCTACGATCGGCTGTGCTTAGTTAGCGAGGTCAGGGTTGTCAGTTGACTGGATTGAACTGAATTGAATGGATGAACTCAACCGATCGAAATCAACGGGAGCTGCTTAAAGCAACGCGCCGCCACAACTGGAACCAGCACCGGCCGTGCATCCGTAGCAGTGGCGATCGGTCTGAACCGTTTGGATTAAATCCAGGGAACCGGCTGCCAACAGATCCGCCAGGGTCAGCATTTTACCATCGGGCGATCGGGCTGGGATCTCCTCCATTTGGTTAAAGTCGCAATCGTAAAGATAGCCTCGATAGTCCACCGATAGCTGATCACGACACATCAACCCTGCCACGGTGTCGGCATTGAAATTTTGAGCCAAAAACTGACAATAATCGGCTTCCAGTTGGCGAGCTTGCAGGGCTAATTTAGTCCGCCCGATCGGGAGATTGGTGATGGTCAGTAAATGATTGAAATCAATGTTGTGATCAGCTTTTAAACGCTGACGATAGGCCACTTCCAAACCCGCTTGGGCCGGTGGCAGTGAAAAATTAGCCCCCGTGGGAACTGGTGGGTTATAAACCAAGTCGATTTGCAGTTTTGGATCTCGCCCATAGCCCCGCTGATTTAGGAGTTTGAGGGCGGCAATGGAGCGATCGAAAACACCGCGTCCCCGTTGTCGATCGACATTTTCTGACAAATAACAAGGCAACGAAGCCACGACTCGCACATGATAGTTTTGGAAAAAGTCCGGCAAATCTTCAAACCCATCCTCAAAGAAAATGGTTAAATTTGACCGAACAATCACTTCCTTTTTGGCAGCGGCCGCCGCTTGCACCAAAGCCCGAAAGCCGTCGTGCATTTCTGGTGCGCCGCCCGTTAAATCCACCGTTTGAATCTGTGGAAATTGCTGAATGATGGCAACTAACTGCTCACAGACTTCCGGGCTAATGGCTTCAGTGCGTTTTGGCCCCGCTTCCACATGGCAATGGGTGCAAGCCAGGTTACAGCGTTTGCCAAGGTTGATTTGCAACACACGAATGGTGCGCTTCGTTAGACAAGTGCCAAGGGCTTCGGCAAAAGGACGCGGAGAATCAACGGTGGCAATCACAGGACTATACATGAAATCTCTAGAACTTCCTAACGATCCAACTTGAAGCTTAGAACTTGAAGCTTGAATCTTGAACTTTGAATCTTGAAACCTGAAACTTTTTAACAACTTTCCCAGGCGTGATCCACTTGCTGAAATAGCTCCGGTAAAGTTCCCTGGTTGTGCAAAACCACGTCGGCCCGCGCCATTTTTTGTGCCAGTGGCCATTGGCTGTTGATGCGAGCTTGGGCCTGATCAACCGTCAAATGATTTCGGGCCATTAACCGGTGCAATTGCTGGGCTGGCTCACAACTAACCACCCAAATTTCCGTGACTAAATCGGTCATTTGGGCTTCAAATAGGAGGGGAATGGCTAAGACAATGCTGTTCGATCGCCCTTGATGAGCCGCAATTCCAGCCAACAAATGGGCCCGCACGATCGGGTGAATTTGGGCTTCTAACCATTGGCGCTCGGCCGGCTGCTGAAACACAATTTCGCCTAAACGGGGTCGATCGAGCGAGCCATCAGCACCAATCACATCAGCACCAAACCGCTGGGCGATCGCTGGCAAAAGGGGTGACCCCGGTTCCACGGCCGATCGCGCCAACTGATCCGCATCCAACACCGGCAATCCATAGCGTTCTGCCAAATAGTCTGACACTGTGGTTTTGCCCGTGGCAATGCCGCCTGTGAGTCCAATGATGCGCACCTGGGCCCCCTGATTGATTCCGGGACTGAACTCCTACAATAATCGTAGGGATGGCATCCCGGTTTGTTGGGGCTGTTTGGCCTTGTCTCCTGTCTGCAATTCTGGTTCCATTTTTTCCCTGCCCCATTTTTTGCACCCCCATGTTGAAGGTTCACCGCGCGATCGGCATTGCTCTTGTGGGCGCTTGGTTGAGTAGCCCGGCCCTGCCGGTGCGAGCCTTCTCGGAAAATGATCTGCTGCGATTACGACGCACCAACGAGTGCAGCGGTTGCGACCTCAGCGAAGCCGACCTGTCGGGCAACAGCTTCATTGGAGCGCGGTTGGTGGGGGTGAATTTATCAAAGGCGAAGTTGGCAAATACGGATTGGTCGGGGGCTGACTTCACGGGGGCGAATTTGGAGGGGGTTGACCTGTCGGGGGCCCGGTTGTTTGAGGCCAAGTTTCAGGCGACAAATCTAATTGGTGCAACCCTTTCCGGGGCTGATTTGACCAATGCCAATCTATTCCAAGCATTTTTGAGTGGGGCCAAGCTCGATCGCGCCGTGTTGTTTTATGCCAATCTCAGGAACGCTGACCTGACCAATGCGGACTTAACCGGCGCAGATTTGACCCTAGCGGAACTGAACGGGGCTAAGTTGAGCGGGGCCCAACTGCCACCAGGTTTTCGGCTTTAGGCCTGGGGCTAGCCAAGGCCCCGAGGCGGCATTGGAACCTGGGCGCAAGCTGACCGGCTTTGGCTTAGGGCATGTCGTCAAATCACCTGAAACTCTGATTCCACCGTTGGCAAATCGTGGGGGACAAGGGGCTTAAGCCCCTTGTTACGACGACTGGGACATGGAAAATCAATCGGTTCCGCCTGATCCTAGAAAATGGCGACAGACTCTAATTCGGCTTTGAGCTAATTCAATTTAATTCGGCTCCAGTTGGCTTAACTCAGCAGCGCCTCAAATTCCTGGCGCAACCCATCCGCATTGCCCAACCGCGACACCATTAAACTGCCCTGGCCCGCGTCCGCAAGGCGATGTTTCCAAAAGGCGATCGCTTCAGCATTTTGCATCCAAAAATCCACCACCGTGGCGGAAATATCGTTCCAAGACCAATCATGCCGCCAAAGCACCGGTTCGATCGATTCCAAGGTGGCATCCAGCGTGCATTGAAAACTACCGATATATTCCACAGGGGGAGCGGGCGATCGCTCAATTAACTGTTGTTGCTCATGAAAAAAGTGCAGCACTGGAGACACACCCACAATTTCAAATGTGTAATCCATGGCAAACTCCCACAAATTTCAAAGGGCATTTCTGAAAAATAGAGGCGCAATCTTCTCCGAGCGCATGTCTCAAGGGCTGAGAAGGTGATTGCAGGCGGTGAAGGTCATGAAATTGAATGAAAAGGGATTCGTTCTGATTCGTTCTGAGCTGTGAATGGGGGCTATGAATTGATTCTTGACTTTATGTATTAGCGCAAATTTTTCGAGCTTGGCAATGATTTTAGAAATTTATTGGCAAATGCAACAACCTTGTAAAAATCTCAAGTTATAAAAGACTCAATTGATACAAAAATGTCGTTTTATGGGCTGCAATCTGTTAGCACTCTCAGCTTTTTAGTGCTAATTGCTGAAGACTGACGCGATGTTCAATTGCCTGCCAGCTCATCAAAAATCGGCGTTGACAAAAAGCCAGGGATCGATCGACCCCTGGCGCTGGTTTTCTTGAATTGGAACGAGCAATCAATTAGCGCACCATGGGCACACCATTGACGCACTATTGGCGCACCATTGGCGCAGAAGGTGGATGGCGACGATCGGGGTTGAATCCTAGCGATCGTCCGCAAAATCCTGCATTTGTCCAGTGCGCACCGAGAGCTGTTGATTGCCACCCCGATCGCCCCGTCGCACAGTCATGGCCAGGGCTTGACCCACGCGGCTGCGTTCCACCAGTCCTTGCAACTGTTCCGCACTGGTGACCCCCGTGCCATCAATTTGCACAATCACATCACCCCGCCGCAGGCCACCCCGGGCCGCAGGCGAATCGGGAATCACATTCACCACCAACACCCCCGACACTTCCGGCAGCATGATGGCGGCGTTGGGGTCGCTGTTGTTTTTGCGGGCCAAGTCGGGAGTCAAGGTGCGCATCTGAATGCCCAGGAACGGATGGGGCACGGCCTGACCCTTCGACAGCAAGGGCAAAATGCTCTTCACCTTGTTGATGGGAATCGCGAACCCAATCCCCATCGCGTCGGCACGGATGGCGGTGTTGATGCCAATCACCTCGCCCCGATCGTTCAGCAGCGGGCCGCCGGAGTTTCCGGGGTTGATGGCCGCGTCGGTTTGGATGAAGTCTAGGCGCTTGTCGGGAATGCCCACCTGCACGCTCGATCGCTTCAGGGTGCTGACAATGCCCAGGGTGACCGTGTTGTCCAGCCCCAACGGGTTCCCCACCGCGATCGCCCAATCGCCCACTTGCACCAAATCCGAATCGCCCAGGGGAGCCACCGGCAACCGTTCATTGCCGGGGCTGATTTCCACCACCGCCAAATCGGTGACCTCATCGGCCCCCAGCACGCGCCCATCAAACTCCCGCCCATCCTTGAGGGTCACGGTCACGCGATCAGCCCGATTCACCACATGGGCATTGGTCAACAGCAGACCATCACTTTCAATAATGAAGCCGGAGCCTTGCCCCGCAATCCGTTGGCGCTGTTCTCGGGGCATTTGCCGAAAAAACTCATCCCCAAAGAAGCGCTCAAACAACGGATCGTTAAAAAACGGGTCAACTCGTCGGGTCACGGTGCGTTCCGTGTCAATGCGTACCACGGCCGCACCCACCCGGTTCACAGCCGCCGTCACAAAACTGTTGCTGCGGGGAGCCGCCACCTCCGCCGGGCGCTGGGCCGTGGCGCTGTCATCCACCAGGGCAACAGCGGGGGCAATTGGGCCCACCAGGGCGATCGCCCAGAGCAGCACCGCCAGCCCGATCGCCCCGATCGCCCGTTGCCATGACGGCGGTTGCCATGGTGACGATTGCAGTTGAGGCCGTGGCGATGGTTGCGTTTGCCCGCCAAAAAATATTAAACCCAGGGGCTGTTTCAGGCGTTTTGTCAGGCGTTTTGTCAGGCGCTGTTTCAGGCGTTTCAGTGGGTTCTGTTGATGATTGGCCCCAAGTCCCATAACGCTAAATTCCATTGCGGTTGTTTGGTTCCAAATGTTCCAGATTTTCCAGAGCTGCCAGGCGATCCAGGTGATCCAGAGGCTTCAGGTGTTCTAGGTTTCTTGGCTTCCGGGTTTCTAGGGGTTCTGAGCACAAGCCCCTTGCGAACTGAATGCCAGCCCATATCGACATCAAGACATCAAAACATCAAGACATCAGGGGAGCCAGAAAGCGAAATCCGAAACAGACTCGCGCCCGCTTCGGATTCAAAATGGCTGGCAAGGGCGGGGCGATCGACTCCCCAGAACCATACCGGAGCTGAACGTTAGGTAATTTGAATCAGCCAGGTACCGATATAGCGCAGCAAGGGCGTGTCACCGGGGGTCAAAATCCGGCAGTTGAAGTAATACATCCCGCCCATATCCGGGTTGCGCACATTGCTGAGCACCACCTCAAGCTGCTTACCCGAGGGAATCGGTTCCTTAGGATAAATCTCGATCGTGTAGTTTTCCGGATTCCAAACCACCCGATCTAGCTCAACCTTCTCGCCACCGTTCTTGTACCGCACATCAATGCGATCGGTGTCGAAACGTCCCTTGTAATAGTCGGGATAGTCGATCGCGATTTGGGCGATCGCCAGGTTCTGAGCCGGAATCCGCAACCGGTAGCGATCCCAGGAGCTTTCACGACCCCGATCGAGCCGGAAGCTCAGTTGACTTTCGCGACGGGGGCCACCAAAGAGCGTGAATCCAGGCAACTCCTGCGCCACCACTGCCGGCACAACTGCCAGACTGCAACTCAGCGCGGCCAAGGCTGCCAAACCGCGACGCACCCAACGCTGCGACAGGGCACGCGGCTGACTCGAAGCCGGGGCAAAAGACTTAAAGGGCATGGATGGTGTCTCCCAATTGGAGCCAAACAAATGGAGCAATGAAGCGGCGATAAACCTTGGACATCAGGAATTTTCACCGCGAAAAGCTCACCGGGGCAACTCATCGAAAGCTTTCATTTTCAGAAGACTCACCGAAGAGTTTTGCCGAGGGAATTTGCCGGTGAAACGCTGTCGATCACTGATGGTGACTGGGTTTTGGGCCCCATCCCCATAGGTATCGTTGATGATCACTAAGACAGCACAAAAATGGCCAAGATTTACCAATTTTCTAAACAAAGCGTATCAAAACTTTGACCGCTTGTGGGGAGCGCGATCGCCCCAACCCAAATCGCTCGCCAATTGTCGCGCCAAGCGGCGCTCAAAGAGAGGCTCCGAAAGAGGCCCAAAGAAATACTCAAATTCAAGGCTCAAATTTAAGGCTCAAACTTAAGGAGCGCTCAAATTCAGGGGGTGCTCACGGGTTCTCGATCCTGCACTGACGCGAGTTCGCCCCCCAATCCCATGGGCTATTAGCTGCCATTGGGCCAACGATTAGCAGTCCTGTGGCTCCGGTTTGCCAAAAGGGCCCACCCCCGCGCGACACTAACGAAAGGCAAATTGCACCATGATCGGGCCCCAACCCCGCGCCACCTGCTGTGATTTAGCCCTCAGAATTTGCACCGGGAGCAAAATGGCATGACAATCACCATTTCGATCGCAGCGGATCATCTCCAAACCCTAGACCTCAGCCCCATCCAACGGGCGATCGAGCCGCTCTTGGCCAGTGGCATTGCCGCCGCCGAACAACAAGTGCAACTCACCATTGACCTGCCCCGCGACCCCACCGACCCCCGCGAGCTGTCGGAAATTCCCGAAGTGCGGCTTTGGTTTCTGCGGGCAGACGCGGTTTATCCTTGGTTGCCCTTTGTTTTGGACTGGAAAGCAGGCGAACTCGGTCGCTATGCGGCCATGCTGGTTCCTCACCAATTCCATCCCACCGACGGGATTCAGTTCAATCCCGAAGCCTTGGAACTATTCGTGATGGGCAAGATTTTTGTATTAGCCAACTGGCTGAAAACCCAAGGAATTGGCACGCGATCGCGGCTTCAGGGCATGGCGCAAATGCTGGGCTACGACCTAGACGAGTCCTTCTTCGACTTGCTGGATTTGAGTTAGATCGGAATAGTTCAAAATCTAATTCATGTTTATTTTCACGTTCACTCATATCCAATTGATCTGCTTCTTATCGATCAGGAATGGATGAGGAATATGAATCAAGGGCTGCAGTCAAAGGGCTGAAATTCAGCGATATCAATGGGATAGTTGATTCATGCGGGTCGTAATTCAGCGGGTGACGGCTTCTCGTGTGGCGATCGGGGGGGAAACTGTCGGGCAAATTGGCCGAGGGTTGAACCTGTTGGTGGCGATCGCCGCGACCGATACGGAAGCGGAGTTGCAGTGGATGGCGCGTAAATGTCTGGATTTGCGGCTGTTTCCCGATCCGGCGGCGGCTCATCCTCGGTTTGATTTGTCGGTCACTGAGATTGGCGGCGAACTGCTGGTGATCAGTCAATTCACGCTCTATGGCGATGGGCGCAAGGGGCGGCGACCCAGTTTCGATCGCTCCGCCGCGCCCGATCGGGCCGAGGCCCTGTACGATCGCTTTGTGGAATTGCTACGGGCCAGTGGACTGCGCGTGGAAATCGGCCGGTTTGGCGCAATGATGCAAGTCCAAATCGACAACGATGGCCCAGTGACCTTAATTTTGGATTCCTAGAGTCTGGATTCCTGACGGAGAGAGAAGATGACGGTGGTGGTGGCCGCGCTCTATCAGTTTGTGGCGGTGGATGATTGGGCCGATTGGCGATCGCGGTGGCTCGATCGCGCCGGAGCCTTGGGGATTCGTGGCACGTTGCTGCTGGCCCAAGAGGGAATTAACGGCACGATCGCAGGCACTCGGGAGGCGATCGATCAGATGTTGGTGGCCCTGCGATCACACCCGGCCCTCACGGATTTGAGCGCGCGCGAGTCGATCGCCCCAGCCATGCCCTTCCAGCGGCTAAAAATCAAACTGAAGCGGGAAATTGTCACCTTCAACCAACCGGTGGCCCCCACGGAGCGGACGGGAACCCGCGTGGCTCCGACCGATTGGAACGCGCTGATTGCCGATCCGGAAGTGAAGCTGATCGACACGCGCAACCAGTTTGAAGTGGCGATCGGTTCGTTTCAGGGGGCGATCGACCCGGAAACCCAGACCTTCACGGAATTTCCCAATGCGGTAGAACGGCTGCTGGATCCCCAGCGAGATCGCAAGGTGGCCATGTTCTGCACGGGCGGCATCCGCTGCGAGAAGGCTTCGGCCTACCTGTTGGCCCAAGGGTTCGAGCAGGTTTATCAACTAGAAGGCGGCATTCTCAATTACTTAGCCACCGTTGACCCGGCGGAAAGTGCCTGGCAGGGCGAATGCTTTGTGTTTGATGAGCGAGTGGCGCTGCAACATGGCTTGCAACCGGGGACATATCAGATGTGCCGCGCCTGTGGCCGGCCGGTTGATCGCGACCTCGACACCTGCCCCCACTGCCAATCCAGCCTGGGAGCCGCCTCGTGAGCGATCGGGTGATCGAAATTTGGCAGGATCCGGCGGTGGTGCGCCATGTCGATCGCCTCTGGGCCAGTTTCCAGCAGGTGGTGGGGCGATCGCTGGGGGATTTACCGGCGGATCTCGACCCGATCGAGCGATCGAGCCGAATTTTTCACGCACCTTTTGTGGTGGTGTCCCACGGCACGGAAGCCGACCCGATTTTTAACTATGCCAACCAACGGGCGATCAAGTTGTGGGAGCTGAGTTGGGATGAGTTTGTGCAGTTGCCCTCTCGGTTAAGCGCCGAGCCGATCGCCCAAGAAGAGCGAGCCAAAATGTTAGCAGAAGCAGCCGATCAGGGCTATATCAGCAACTATCAAGGGGTGCGAATTTCCAAAACGGGTCGTCGATTTCGGATCCTCGATGGTCTGATTTGGAACCTAGTCGATGAAGCAGGTCAACCCTACGGTCAAGCCGCCACATTCCAGCAAATTAAACCAGTCAATTGATACGAGTTAATTCATCAAAATCAATTCATTAAGCTGCTTAATTGCAACCAATTAAAACTTGCAATGATCAAATTTTTATCATTCACCCCCAGTAGGGGCGCACCGCTGTGCGCCCTATGCTACATGTGACGATTTAACCAGTCATTTTCACCATAAATGACATATTCAACCATCAAACGAATCAAGGATAAATGACCATTTACCTCATACCACGTATGACATTTTAGCCAGTCATTTTCATCACGAATCATGCATTTAACTATCAAGCGAATCGAGGGCGCACCGCCGTGCGCCCCTACCAGGATGGTTGGCGATTTGCGTGATTCAATTGTTGTAATGAGCGATCACCTGGGAGACCTTGCCCGTGCTGCTGAGTTTCATCAACTCACCCGACTGCGTGCCCTGTTGATTGATGTAGTAAAGCACCAAACTTTCAATACCCCACATCACATCCAACAGCTCAAACTTGAGATTGGGATAGACTTCCAACCCCTTTTGGAAATAGCGACGAAGGGCAGCTTTTCCTTGCACCCTTCCCGTCGGGTCACCCAAGAGCCGAGCCGCGATCGGGGAAATCAACACCACATCTTCCTCGTAGTGGCTCAAAATGCGATCGAGGTCGTGGCTATTCCAAGCCGCCACCCACTCTTGCGCAAATTCCTGGGCCTGGGATTGAGTCAGCATTGGGGTTTTCCTCATTGAGTCGATCGCCTGGAATTTTAGGGGATCTCAATAGGGTTGACCATCTCGATGATAGATAGCCCAAGAGCCATCTACTTGTTGACAAACCTTTAAATCATCGTTCGGATAGGTCACTTCATCGCCCGCCGTGCGATCGCCCACTTCCAAATAAACCGCATCTTCAGGCGATCGATTGATCAGTTGATGAGCAATGCCAGTTCCCGCCTTGAAGCCATAGCAATCGCCGGAATGCAACTCAAATTCCCGATCGCCCACAATGAGGGTGAGCGTTCCCGCCAAAACAAAAATAAATTCATCTTGTTTAGAGTGACAATGGGCAAGAGCCGACGCGGAACCAGGCGCAAGTTCGGTTAAATTCACCCCAAAGTTTGACAATTGAAAGTAATCGCCCAATTTTCGCTTTAATCGACCCTTAACCACCGCGTCATAGGGTGATGGATAGATGGTTTGGCCACGCTGAGCGGGCACATGGCTGGCCGTAATCGGGTTAGGTTCCATGGAGTTGCTGGGCGTGATCGCGCAAGGGATGTGAATCGATCGATTCTCCAGTTTTAGCCTAGGAGTTTAGCGGCCCTTGCTTCACAAAAAATGCCCCATCGCGATCGCCCAGCCCAAACAGTGGGGGCGGCAATGGCACAATAGAAACCGTTAGAAACCGTTTTCCTTTTTAGATCGCGGGTGCATTATGGACTCCGTTGCTCCTCAGCGGGCCTTGCTGCTAGTGAATTCCAAATCGCGCCGAGGGCGGCAACTGCTCGGCCGGGCGATCGCCATTTTGGATGAAATGGGGTTCGAGCTAATTTTTCGCAGCACCAAGCGATCGAGCGATTTTCGCGATCTGATTCGGCAATATGCCAGCCGGATCGATTGTGTGATTATTGGCGGCGGTGACGGAACCCTGAATGCGGCCCTGCCAGCCTTGATCGAAACCCGGTTGCCCCTCGGCATTTTGCCCCTGGGAACCGCCAACGACCTGGCACGCACGTTGGCAATTCCGGCGGACTTGAAACAGGCCTGCGCAGTGGTGGCCCAAGGGGTAACCAAGGCGATCGATGTGGGGCAAGTGAACGATCGCTATTTTTTCAATGTGGCCAGCCTGGGGTTAAGTGTCAGCATCACTCGCCAATTGAGCGGCGAAATCAAAAAGCGTTGGGGTGTATTTGCCTACGCGATTGCTGCCATCCAAGCCCTTTGGAAATCGCGTCCTTTTACCGCAAAAATTGAAGTGAATGGTGAACTACTGACGGTCAAAACGGTGCAAATTGCGGTGGGTAATGGTCGCTATTACGGTGGCGGTTTAAGCGTGGCTTGGGATGCTTCCATTGATGATCAACGGCTCGATTTATACAGCCTGGAAATTGCCCATTGGTGGCAAATGTTGCCGCTTTTGCCTGCAATGCACGCCGGTCGCCTCAATGATTGCGTGAATGTGCGGACGATCGAGGCCACATCCTTAAAAATCATCACCAGTCGCCCCAAGTCCATCAACACCGATGGAGAACTATCGACCACCACGCCCGCTGAATTTCGAGTGCTGCCGGCCCAACTGAAGGTTTTTGTGCCAGCGGCGCGATCGAGCAGTATTCAATCGAGCAGCGCCCAATCAAATAATCCCCAATCAAACAATACTCAATCGAACAACTTAGACTGAGAATTCATTCAAGATGTCGTGCAGCTCATGAATCAAAAAAACTATCCTCAAGTGATTTTTCTCGATGCCGTGGGCACGCTATTTGGCGTGGCGGAAAGTGTGGGTCAGCAATATTCCCAAATGGCAAATCAACTCTTTGGGTTGCAACTCGATGATCAAGCCTTAAATCAAGCCTTTTATGATTGCTTTAAGGCGGCGGATCCTTGTGTTTTTCCAGGGGTTGATCGCGATCAATTACCCCACCTGGAATATCAATGGTGGGAAAGTCTGGCAGAACAAACGTTTACGCAAGCGGGATTATTTTCCGAAATTCCGGATTTCGCGGTCTATTTCGCAGCGCTTTACGATCGCTTTGCCACGGCGGCCCCTTGGTATGTTTATCCAGAAGTGCATGACACCTTGGCTAATTGGCAGCGGTTGGGCATTGAGCTGGGAATTCTCTCCAATTTTGATACGCGGCTTTATCGCGTGTTGGATGCGTTGGATTTGACGCGCTATTTCAAGAGTTTCACCCTCTCGACGGAGGTGGGAGCCGCCAAGCCCGATCGCACCGTGTTTGTTGCGGCCCTGGCCCAGCATGGCTGTGAACCGGCGGCCGCTTGGCACATTGGCGACAGCTTGGAGGATGACTACCAAGGGGCCACAGCGGCGGGGCTGCGGGCCCTGTGGCTAAACCGGCTGTAAAGTGTAGTGGCTCTGGGCGCGATCGACCGCAGCCGCGATCGCCGCCCGCCGATTGCCATTCTTTAGCCATGACCTCCTTGAACGCCGTTACCGTCACTGTTCCTGCCACCACCGCCAACTTGGGCCCCGGCTTCGACTGTTTGGGGGCTTCGTTGGCGTTGTACAACGAATTTCGCTTCACCCGAATTGAGTCGGGCTTAGAAATTATTCCCACCGGCACGGAGGCGGATCGCGTCTCGCGGGATGAAACCAACCTGGTTTATCGCTCCTACGCCAAGGTGTTTGAACTGGCGCAGGAAACGCCTTACCCGGTGCGGATTGAGATTGGCTTGGGTGTGCCCTTGGCCCGGGGATTGGGCAGCTCGGCCACGGCGATCGCGGCGGGCATTGCCGGAGCAAACTATTTGTTAGGGGGGGCGCTGTCGCCAGCCCAGGTGTTGGCCCTGGCGATCGAAACGGAAGGCCATCCCGATAACATCGTGCCGGCCCTGTTGGGGGGCTGTCGTTTGGCGGCCGATCGCGAAGGGATTTGGACCCAATGCGAAGTGCCTTGGCATTCCTCGATTCAACCGGTGATCGCAGTTCCCAACTTTGAGCTATCCACCGAAGCGGCTCGCAGCGTGTTGCCCCCCAGCTATTCCCGGGCCGATGCCATTTTCAATGCGGCTCACTTAGGTCTCTTGTTGCGGGGCATCAACGAAGGGCGGGGCGATTGGCTGACCACTGCCATGCAGGATCGGATTCACCAACCCTATCGCATGACCCTAATTCCCGGCTTTGAGGCGGTACGGCAGGCGGCGATCGAGGCGGGAGCCTATGAGTTGGTGATTAGCGGAGCGGGGCCAACCCTGCTGGCCTTGGCCCACCGAGACAAGGCGGCGGCCGTGGGTGAAGCCATGCAAGCGGCTTGGACAGCAACGGGCATTGGAGCCGTGGCGGGGCCGGTGGAGTTGGATGTGTATGGAACCCGAGTCCAGCCGTAAACTGGCCCCAAATCTGGGGAATTCGCCCACGGGAGTTCCCTGTTATTGATCGGGGGGCAGACTATGGCACAGGTTTGGGTTTTGGGCAGCATTAATGCCGATCGCACGGTGGCGGTGGCCAAGTTGCCACAACCGGGAGAAACAGTCTTGGCTGGGGCGATCGGGGAGGCCAGCGGCGGCAAAGGGGCGAATCAGGCCGTTGCGGCGGCCAAGTTGGGAGCGGCCACGGCTCTGATTGGCCGCGTGGGTGAAGACGCGATCGGGGAAATCCTGTTGCAAGATCTGCAAACCAGCGGCGTTGATGTCAGCCGGGTGGCGATCGACTCCTTGGCTCCCACGGGCCAGGCCTGGATTGCGGTGGATGGCCTGGGCCAAAACCAAATCATCGTGCTGCCCGGGGCTAACCAGGCCGTGGGCGGTGCTGAGGTTGATCGCCTCCAGCGCTCCTTGGGCAGTGCGCCGCGCCCGATCGCCCTGTTATTGCAACTGGAAGTACCCTTGGCGGCCGTGGTGGCTGCGGCCCAAGCGGGTCAAGCGGCCGGGGCGATCGTTCTTTTGGATCCGGCCCCGGCTCCCGAGCACCTCCCCCCGGAACTTTGGGCCGCGATCGATTGGATCACTCCCAACGCCACGGAAGCGGCCCAACTGGTGGGCTTCCCGGTGCAAACCCCCGAGGATGCGGCCCGCGCGGCCACCAGGCTCCAGGAGTTGGGAGCCAAGGGGGCCATTGTGACCCTGGGCGAGCAAGGGGCTTGGGTGGCTGGGCCGACGGATTGTTTTTGGCAACCGGCCTTCCCGGTCAGGGCGATCGACTCTGTGGCGGCGGGTGATGGGTTTAATGGAGCACTGGCAGCGGCGTTGGTGGCGGGACAACCCCTCTCGGTGGCCGTGCGACGAGCAGCGGCGGCGGGCGCACTCACAACCACCCGATCGGGGGCCCAATCTGCCCTACCCAACGCTGGAGAGCTGACGGCTTTTCTGGCCCAAAACGCATCGAACTAATTCCGACTGTGCCCAAAAGTAAAAGCCCTTTTTCGGGATCCGCTCAACCTCCCGCTGAGCCGGCCCCCAGATCGAAGCGATCGCCCAAAGAACTGAGTTGCACCGAGCTAGATGAGTCTGCCAAGGAAGTGGGATGGCAAGCACAATCCACCTTGGGCAAGTTTGGTTCTGGGTGACTTTCTGGGTGACCTTCTGGGTGATTCTTTTGGTGATTGGTGCGATCGCCATGACCCCGATCGCCCGTTCCCTCATCCCGCGCACTACAGCGATCGCACAGGCCGTAAAACTCCAACGTGTGATAAAACACCCGAAACCGGTGCTCCATGCTCAAGCGCTGGGTCAAATCCTGCACGGGACATTCATGAATCGGTTGCGATCGCCCACATTGGATACAGTTCAAGTGGTGGCGATCTTTCTTGATAAAACTGTAGAGCGATTCACCGCTGGCCAGCATTCGCACCTGCACCGCCCCGTTCAGCTTCAGGGTTTCCAGGGCCCGATAAACCGTGGCCAGCCCCATGCCTTGCCCCACATCGCGCAGTTTGATGTAGAGCGCTTGGGCAGAAATTTCGCCTTCAATGGTTTGCAGCACCTGCAAAACACGCTCTTGGTTTCGGGTCAGGGGTCGTTTCATGGCGATCTCAGACCCCGAAGAATGCTGGCTCGATCGGGGTGGTTCTTTTCCTATTCAATCAGGTTTTTCAGCCGGTTCCTGGCGGAATCTGGCTCCCGAGGGAACTCCCGCAGCCTGGCTGCTGGAACCGGCCCCCCTCGCTTTAAGATAGTGTCTTGATCGTTGGATTGCCGTGGTTGCTCAATCCCAACCCAAAAGTTAGCATCACCCTTGGTTCCCCCAACTCGATCGTCGCCATCCCAGAGGTTTCTAGCCCCGTGAGTACCCAGCAATATCGCGCCAAAATCCACGTTACCCTGCGTCCCTCTGTGCTCGATCCGGCCGGTGTGGCGGTGCAGTCCGGCCTGAAGCAGTTGGGCTATGAAGGGGTGGATTCTGTCCGCATTGGCAAATACATTGAGCTGACCGTGGCGGCGACGGATCCAGAAGCGGCCCGCAGCCAAGTGGATGAAATGTGCGATCGCCTGTTGGCCAACCCCACCATCGAAAACTACTCGATCGAAATTGCCTAAACGCACCCATCCCCACATTCACCCATGGGCAACCTTCAGCAAACAGGGCAGGCGATCGTGCGGTTGCTGCGCTGGGACAAACCGGCGGGGCGGCTGATTCTGCTGATTCCGGCCCTGTGGGCCTTGGTGTTGGCCAGTGACGGCCGGCCCCATCCCCTGCTGGTGCTGCTGGTGGTGGTGGGCACAATCACCACCAGTGCCGCCGGTTGCGTGGTGAATGACCTGTGGGATCGCAACATTGACCCCAAGGTGGAACGCACCAAACAACGGCCCCTGGCCGCCCGATCGCTCTCGGTGAAAGTGGGCGTGGGGGTGATGCTGGTGGCGGCCCTTTGTGCGGCCGGGCTGTTGCCCTTTTTGAATGGCTTGAGCATGCTGCTTTCTGTGGCGGCTGTGCCGGTGATTGCGCTCTATCCTGCGGCCAAGCGGGTGTTTCCAGTTCCGCAATTGGTGCTGGCGATCGCCTGGGGGTTTGCGGTGCTGATTCCTTGGAGCGCGGCGATCGACCCGCCCAGTTTGGACTTGCCGGCCTGGTTACTGTGGGGCGCGGTGGTGCTCTGGACGCTGGGCTTTGATACGGTTTATGCCCTGGCCGATCGGGAGGACGATCGCCGGTTGGGCATCCACTCCAGCGCCCTCTTCTTTGGCGATTTGGCTCCCCAGGCGATCGGGGCGTTCTATGCGGGTACGGCCCTGCTGTTGGCCTACACGGCTTTGGCCCTGGAGCTAAACATTGGTTTTTGGCTCACCCTATTCGGGGCGATCGGTCTCTGGGTTCAGCAATATCTGCGCCTGAGCGATCGGCAACTGTCCCGCGCGGCCTACGGCAAAATGTTTGCGGAAAACGTGACGATCGGCTTTGTGCTCCTGGCCGGAATGCTGGTCGGCTGCTGGTTTTAGGGGTGGCCATTCGCGATCAGTTCATTAACTCTTTCCGATCCTAAGCATCCTCCTCATGAGTCAGCTAGCCGCAGAACAAGCCACCGATTTAGAGTTGCTAATTCGTTTTGCTTGTAGCTACGATACCAAGTCTACTTTGATAAACTCTAGAAAATTTTCCTTTTTCATCGAGCCTTTCAAGCCTTTAATTGTGACAACTCCTGATCGCCTGATCGCACGAATAACGGTCATCTTTTTACCGTAATAGGGCTTCTGCATTTTATAAGCCTTCATTCCTTTTTCTAGCTCTAGCAACAGAGCAATTCATCCCAACCCAAAAACCACTTTCGTCAATAAACGCAAGCTTTCCAGCTTCCACCTTCAAAATTCGCTGCCAGTAGTCCACTCGTTCAGCTTGCACTTGCGTTGTGATTGCTTTTTCGCTCTTGTAATTGAAGCGTCTCCCTTCTCGTAAGCTTCCACACTGTTTAGCGCAAGTCCAGAGAATAACGACCCATGAATTTTCCTGACAATAACCAAACTACACCTATAACCATGCCGTACCAACTTTTCTAGGTAAAAGCTGTATGTACAGATAGTATTGCCCTGAATCGTTAGGAGTATCGTGTTCAGTGAGTTTTTAGAACTCAAATACTATTTTGGCAAGTTATAATAGGGGTAGGTAGTACAACTCCTGCAATATAGAGTGTCAGAGCCAGTTTACCGTTGGAAGCGATTTTGGTGTCCTCGCGCCGAGAGCATTAGTCTGGCCGATGGTGGATATCTATACGATCCAGATGAAAAGTATGGTAAGGCCTATAACCCTCATTTAGTAGCTCTCGACGAAATACTCTATTTCCCATGCTTAATCCTTTTGGGCGAATCAGGAATTGGTAAATCTGTAGTCTTAGCAGGAGAGTACGAAAGAATTTCGAATCAAATCAGAAGTAAAGGAGATGAAGAAGAGTTTCTCAATCTTCGATCATATGGTAGTGAAGATAGGCTGATCCGCAATCTATTTGAGAGTGATAAATTCCGCTCTTGGCAAGCTGGAACTCATAAGCTTCATATTTTTCTCGATAGTTTTGACGAATGCCCACTCGGCACTAGTCAATTATCAGTTATTTTGATTGATAAATTCAACATTTATAAGAATCAGCTTCACCGCTTATATTTGCGCATTGCTTGCCGAACAGGAGCTTGGCCAGCAACTTTAGAAAAAGACTTACAAAATATTTGGTCTCAAAATCCTATAGGCATTTATGAGCTGGCTCCACTTCGCCGGATAGATGTTACTGAAGCAGCCAATAAGAAGAACCTCTCTGCTGATCTTTTTCTAGAAGAGGTTAGCCACAATGATCTGGTTTCATTAGCGCTAAACCCTCTTACATTAAATTTTCTATTAAATACTTATTCAAAAAACAACAAAAAATTATGTCATCGCAAAAAAGTGCATGAACTTTATCGTGATGGTTGCGAGCAACTTTGCACAGAAATTAATCGAATTGCTTATGGACTAGAGAGTAAGCAGCGGTTAATCATAGCAGCTAGGATTGCAGCTATCACTATTTTTACCAATCGCTCGTCTATATGGACGAGCTTAGATCAAGCGGATATAACATCTGAGGATATTGAATTAGCCCAACTATCTTATGGCTATGAAACAGCTAGTAGCAGAGATATTGAAGTCACCGAAAAAGCTCTTAGAGATGTTTTAGAAACAGGATTATTTTCAGCTCGTGGGTCGCACCAAATAGGCTGGGCGCATAAATCTTATGCTGAATTTTTAGCAGCTTGGTACTTAGTTCAGCACAATTTACCGCTGGCTCAAATCAAGGAAATTATTTTTATATCTAATGATTATGGAAATCGAGTTATTCCCCAGCTTCATGGAACCGTAGCATGGCTAGCAAGCATGAGGTTGGACGTTCTTCAAGAAGTCATCAAAAGTAATCCAGATATAATCTTAAAAAGCAATATTCCCATGAATGAATATTCACTGGATGAATGTTTACGAAAGGAAATCGTAGGCAACCTATTGCTTGAATACGAAAAAGGCGAATCATATTCTTATTCATCAATCAAAATCAATAAGTATAAGGATCTGAAGCATCCGAGCCTTGCTTCTCAACTTCGGTCATACATTCAAAACGCTAGTCAACAAATTGAAGCAAGGGGGCTGGCAATTTTTATCGCTAAAGCTTGTGATTTGTCTGAGCTTCAAGAAGACTTACTGAACCTTGCCTTAGATTCTTCACAGCCAATTGATTTGAGGGAAGGAGCAGTTGATTGCTTATCCACAATTGCAGATGACAGCACTAAGCTACAATTAAAGCCTTTAGCTACGGAATTTCTACCGGAAGATCAGCAAGATCAACTCAAAGGCTATGTACTTCATACACTCTGGCCAAAATTAATATCAAGCGATGAGTTATTTAAGTTTCTTACACCACCCAAAAGCCCAAATTGGCATGGATCATACTGGCGATTTGTGGACTTTCAGCTAGTTCAAGAGATTCAACCTTGCGATTTAGTCATTGCCCTTAATTGGCTACATCAGCAAGGAATTAGATACCTTGGGCATCCTTTGGAACGAGTGGGGGATAGTTTCCTCAGGAAAGCATGGGAAAATTTGGAATATCCAGGAATAGTAGAGAGCTTCATAAGGATCGCCCTGCTACAGCACCAAGAATATCAAGGTGTTGTCAGGAATCGTGAAATAGAAGATGAGATGGTTTCACAACTTCTGAGTAATGTCAAAAAAAGGCGCTTTTTAATTCAAGAAGCAATCCCAATCATGTCAGAAGTAAAAGCTGATCTATACTTTCTTCAAAATTTCCTAGGTAAAAGTATTTTGATATCTGAAGATATTTATTGGATGTTAGATAACATGAAACAATCCAATTCCGAGAGAAATCAGTATCTCTGGGCAAAGATGATTGAACGAAGCTTTGATCGTCAAGACGGAAAACAAATAGATGCAATTCTTGTCAACTGTCAATCCAACAATGTCTTAAGCAAGATCTTTACTGATTACTTCAAATCAGTTGATTTCAATTCAGATGAAGAAAAAAATCAACGCCGCATATACCAAGAAGGTATGGAATGCCAGAAATATCAGTTCAAGCCACAGCTTTTAGATCCATCACCCCAAGATAGAATTCTTCAATGCCTAGGGCAACTAGAATCGGGAGAAATAGATGCTTGGTGGCAGCTCAATTTAGAAATGACACTGCGACCTGATAGCAAATTTTATGGCAGTGATTTTGGATTGGACTTAAGAGTTCTTCCAGGCTGGCAAGATTCTACCGAAAATATCCGTAACCGTATTGTTCAAGGCGCTAAATACTACATCCAGCACCAACAAGATTCAATCAGTGGATGGATTGGCACTGATAGCTATGACCGTCGATCAATAGCAGGTTGCCGGGCCCTATTGTTGCTACTCAATCAAGAACCGGATTTTATACAATCTTTGCCATCAGATACATGGAAGCGATGGGCATCTGTCATGATTGCGATGCCTGGTAACGATGTGCGTAGCAGTTCATATCAAGTTTTAGTTGCTCATGCCTATAACCATGCGCCTCAAGAGTGTGTTGACACGCTCTTGATTGTTCTTGAGCGAGAGATTCAAAAATATGATTCCATACTCGTAATTAGACTTTTTGACCAATGTTGGGACTCTAATCTAGAGCTGACGATTTTAGAAAAGCTAAAAGATCCCAAACTAACACCGAAATTGTATGGAAACTTACTCAAGAAACTGCTTGAGAAGGGATCGAATGAAGCCAGGCAAATTGCTAGAGATATACTCTCTTTATCAGTTAATTTAGATCAAGAGAATCGAGAGAAAACCCTAATAGTTTCGACCATTTTGCTACGAGACTGCGATCCAATTAGCTGGTCGCTGATATGGTCACTATTTCAAAAAGATGAGTTATTTGGTCGCGAGGTCATTGAAACGGCAATCACAAGCTATTTTGACGGAATTCAGTTGAAATTAACTGATACACAATTAGCTGACTTTTATATTTGGCTAATTAATCAATATCCTTATGAAGACAACAAAGAAACAATTATTATGTTTACAAGACCCAAAGACTATATCAATGAATTAAGAAGAGTAATAATAAATCAACTTATCAACCGAGGAACTCAAGAAGCCTGCATCGCAATTCAGAGGCTTATTCAAGAACTACCGAACCTAGGCTGGCTTAAGAGAGTCTTAGTTGATGCTCAAGCTAATATGCGTCGCAAGACATGGCGACCTCTTGAATTAGAGCATATTAGGCAACTCATTGCCAGCACAGAAAAGAGACTAATTCAAGATGGCAATCACTTGCTGGATATATTGATTGAGTCTCTAGGCCGCCTTGAATCTAAACTGCAAGGAGAAACTCCTGCCGTGCGAGATCTGTGGGATAAATTTGATGAGAAGACTTACAAACCTCTAAATGAAAATGAATTATCTGATTATATCAAGCGATTTTTAGAAGATGACTTAAAAAATCGAGAAATTGTTGTTAATCGTGAAGTTGAAATACGCAGAAATCTCGGAGATAATTCAGGAGAGCGCACAGATATTCATGTTAATGCTGTCTTGCAAAATAAAGATGGCACTAAAGGAGATTTATTAACTGTAATTATTGAAGTTAAAGGATGTTGGCATAAAGAAATCTTTAGCGCCATGCAATCTCAACTAGTTGGGCGTTATCTGGCCGATAATCCTCATGCCTGCGGATTGTATTTAGTAGGATGGTTCAAATGTCAGCAATGGGATTCTAAAGATTCAAGATATCGACACTCAAAAACAAAGGATCTCGATTTAGATACAGTAAAAACAAAACTTTATGATCAATCCCAAGGCTTGAGTTCAGAAAATTTGCGAGTTCGTGCATTTGTGTTGAATGCAGCATTAAGATGATTGATTTTCAGAAACACCTAGTGTAAACCGTGAAAACTGCATTACGAAAGCCCGCATAATTGCCTGACGCTCTCCTAAGTTTCCGTAGAATACACCCCTTCTGATTGATATGAAAAAGTCTAATCCTCGGGCGTTGATTCTCAAAACCCGGCGGCGGTCATTTGGCGGACGGTGGTGAGGGCGGAATAGCTCGTGCCCGCTGTGCCTTCGCCCGGGTGAGTGGAGTCGCCCACCAGCCAGAGACCCGGAACCGGCGTGCGATTGCCGATCGCGAAGGGGCCAAAAGTGGAAACGCGCATTCCCAGACCGCCCACGTAGCCGAATTTGCGACCCGTAAAGTCTTCAAAGGTGCGGGGGGTAGCAGCTTCGCAGTGGACGATCGCCCCCGAATCGAGCTGGAAATAGCGCCCGAGTTTGCCGATCGCCTCTTCCGTATAGCGGGTTTTCAGGGCTTCGTACTCGGAGCGATCGCGGCAACGATACCAGGGCTGCGGATCAACAAAGGAGGACGCGGTGATCGTCGCCATGCCAGCCGAGGCGCGTCCATCGCCCTCGCGGCTGACGGACACAAACAGCGAATTGTTTTCGCCCACGGGGCCGTCCCAGTCGTAGAGGAATTGCAGGTGGGGCGGGCAGTCGGCGGGCAGGGCCGCGCGATCGACCCCCAGATAGACCACGAACGCGCCCGAGGGTTCCGGCAGTTTTTCGGCGCGCGATCGATAGAAATCCGTGGCCAGGCGATCGAACCAGGGGCGATCGCTCGGCCAATCCACCATCTCAATTAAGTTCTGGATCGGCACATTGGCCACCACCGCCGCCGCCGGTTCCACCCAAGTCTCATCAGTTTTCAGGTTCCGCACCATCACGCCCGTGGTTTCGCCGTTTTCGGTGATGATCCGCTCAACCCGATGGCGCATCTGGAGCTGGCCGCCATCCCGGGTTAACGATTCCAACAGGCGATCGCTCAACACCTGCATACTGCCCTCCAGGTGGTACAGCCCAAAGGGTTCCTGGGACAGCCCCAACGCCGTCGCCGCATAAAGCAGCGCCGTTTCATCCGCCCCCACCTGGGAATAGAGCTTCAGTTGCATATCCAAAAAGGTTTTCAAGCGGCGATCGCCCGCCAAGCCCAACCGCTGCAACAGGTCGCCCACCGTCGAAAAAGCATGGGGAGCCGTCAGCAAAGTGCTGGGTTTCACCGCCTTCAGCAGTTGCACCACATCCCAAGCATTGCCCGGCGGCAACACCGGATCGCCCGCCTGAAACTCCCAGCTATAGCGAAACAAATCCGCCAGCAACCGCCAAAAGGGTTCGCTGCCGGGAAATTGCCGCTGTCGTTCCGCCCGCCAGCGATCGGGGTCGCGCCACACGGAAATCGGCTCCGTTTCCCCCGGCAAAAACACCGCACAGGCCGGATCGCAGGGCGTGGCGGCCGGCAACTCGATGCCCAATTCGCCAAAAATCCGGTGATGGATGCCGCCCGGCTCTAACCCCGCCACCTGGGTCGCGCCCACCTCAAAGGTGAAACCCCGCCGCCGAAAGGTAGACGCACAGCCCCCCGGCACGATCGCCAGGTCAAACACCTTGACCGATCGCCCCCGCCGCGCCAGCAGGGCCGCCGTGGTCAGTCCGCCAATTCCCGCCCCAATCACCACGATCGGGCGGCTTACGTCGGTTGCGGTGGTTGAAGTCATAGGACAGCGCGCCGAGGATGAGTCGCAGAATTTGTAAACTTTTGTAAATTATCACTCATCTCCGGGCCGATCGTCAGGGAATGCCATAATCGGGACAACCCAGGGCTAGCCTCAGTCACCGTATCGTGGCTTGGGTGGGGCAGAATTTTTCCAGTGCGCCCCAATTTGCCAACTCTCCAGCAAAATTGCGGACAGCCAGCCTCCCAAAAATGGCCTACAGCAAGTTTTCTCTTAAAACCGTTAAAGAAACATTTGGCCTCACATTGATTGAAGATCAATCCCTTTTTGATCTCAGCCAAATTCCATCCGTCACCATTAGTCCTTATTTGGAATTAACCCTGGCCGAAGGGACTTCCATGGCCCTCGCAATTAATACAGAGAAGTCCCGATCAGAATGGATTATTGCACCCATTTTGACGGAAGTTCGCAAGCAGGTTCATGCCCAAATTAGCCTGTTTTCGGGACGGAGTTTCACAGTCGATCGCAAGCGGGGGTTATATGGTCAGTGTGACTACCTATTAAGCCTAAGTCCTGAGCAGCTTTATATTGCAGCACCCGCGATCGCCGTTGTGGAAGCGAAAAAAGAAGACATCGTAGCGGGCTTGGGTCAATGCATTGCCACCATGTATGCCGCTTGGTTGTTTAATGAGCGAGAGAATCGCCCTTTACCTTGGATTTATGGAGCCGTGACAACGGGCACGACTTGGAAGTTTTTGAAATTGCGCGATCGCACGGTCTATATCGATCGAGATGAATATTACTTTAAAGAAATCCAAACAATCTTAGGAATCTTCCAAGTGATTTTGAAAACTATCGACCATCCAGAGGAGTAAATACCATCATGCTAGCGGTTGAACAGCACTACTCCTTGGCTGAGTATCGATCGCTTGAGGAAAGATCGGAACAGCGCCACGAATATGCCAATGGATTAGTCTGGGAAATGCCGGGCGGATCGATTAATCACAGCCGGATTGCGACGGAGATTTGCAATCTGTTAATTAGCCAACTGGATCAAACCCAATTTGAGGTTTTTAACAGTGATCTACGGCTCTGGATTCCTACCTATCAACGGGGAACCTATCCCGATGTGATGGTGATTGCTGGGCCGCCACAACGGCATGACGATCAAGATGATGAGGTGCTGAATCCTTGTTTCCTGGTTGAAGTTCTGTCGCCTTCTACGGAACTGTTCGATCGCGATGATAAGTTTCGATTCTATCGATCGATTCCTGAGTTTGCGGAATATCTGTTGGTTCGGCAAGATGAACCCTTCATCACTCATTTTTGGAAGTTAGATCACTCCAACTGGCAATTTTGCGACTATTGCGATCGAACCCAAGCGATCGCCCTCAAAACCTTGCCCGCCACCCTGCCGATCGCCCAAATTTATCGCCGCGTCGTGTTTCGCGAATCCAAATAACCCCAAATAACCAATCCCCACAGACCAATCCATATAATGGTCGAGACCTGCGCTCTAGTTGAATTGCCGTGGCTCGTGTCGTTTTGGATAACGTCTACAAAAGCTATCCGCCCCGCGATCGCGCGCCCGGTGGCAGTCCCACGGCCGTGCTGCGGCGGATTAGCCTGACGATCGAGGATGGCGAATTTTTGGTGCTGGTGGGCCCGTCCGGTTGCGGCAAAAGCACCCTGCTGCGATCGATCGCGGGTCTGGAAGCCGTGACGGGCGGCGAAATTTGGGTGGGCGATCGGCGCGTCGATCCATTGCCCCCGAAGGCGCGGGACGTGGCCATGGTGTTCCAAAGCTACGCGCTCTATCCACACCTGAATGTCTATGACAACATTGCCTTCGGGCTGCGGCGGCTGAATCCCCCGCCAGCGGAGGGATGGCGCAAATGGGAACCCTTGGCGGTGGGGCTGACGCGGCGACTGCCGGCCCCCTTGCGGTACGAGTCAGCCCAAGAGCGGGAAATTGGGCAGCGGGTGCGTGAGGTAGCCACCATGTTGCAAATTGACCATCTGCTCGATCGCCTGCCCAAGGAATTGTCCGGCGGCCAAAAGCAGCGGGTGGCCCTGGGCCGGGCGATCGCTCGAAACCCGCAGGTATTTTTGATGGATGAGCCGCTGAGTAATTTGGATGCCAAGTTGCGCACGGAGACCCGATCGCAAATTGTGCAGCTCCAACGCAAGCTGAAAACCACCACGGTTTATGTTACCCATGACCAGGTGGAAGCGATGACCATGGGCGATCGAATTGCGGTGCTCAACGGTGGGCAAATTCAGCAAATTGCGCCGCCCCTGGAACTCTATCACCAGCCGGCCAACCGGTTTGTGGCGGAGTTTATCGGCTCGCCCACCATGAATTTTTTGCCCGTGTGGGTAAAACGGCCGGCCCTGCTGACCAATGGCGAATTTCGGATGACGCTGCCGGAAATTTGGGACAAAACTCTAGAACCCTACGACGGTCGAGCGCTATGGCTGGGAGTACGTCCAGAACACTTGAGCGATGGTTTGCCTGCGCCCAAAAATTTACCGGTGCGCGTGTTGCAGGTGGAGGCGCTGGGGTCGGAAACCTACGCCCTGGTGGAACCGATCGATCGCGCCCTAGTCCGCACCCTGGAAGAGGCTCCGGCGAAACCGTTGCAAGTGCGCCTGCCGGCCGATCGCCCGATCGCTCTGGGTGATGAATTGTGGCTGTCGATTCCCAGCGAGCAACTCTACCTATTCGACCCCAGCACCGGCAAGGCTCTCTATCCCTAGGCGCAACGAGCAATGTTGATTGAAAAAGACGGTCAATGGCAATTTGAAAGTGAAGCCACTTTTGAAAGACTCCTTTGGCAAAACCTCGAAGAATGGCTAAACTTTCAGCCCCTCGCCCGTCAACTCAGAATGTGCGGCGAGCCTTGTGACATCATTGCCAGGAGTCCCAAGGGGAAGCCCGTTATTTTAGAACTTAAAAATGAAGAAGATCGCTATGTTGTCCAGCAACTCACGCGCTACTATCACAACTTTCTAGAGGAGCGTCCTGATTTACCCGATCTTGATACATCTAAGTCACCCCGATTGGTTGCGATCACCCCATCTCTCCATCGACACAATTTCATCGATCGGCTATACCATCGCCTCACTGTCGAATTATGGACATTCCACATTCGGAAACAGCACGATCAATTTCTGTTGGAGTTGGTGTCTTGGGAGACTCCTGACGCAAAATCAACGATTCAAACCATTGATCTAACACCCCATATTCAACTTCCGACAGCAGCGGAACCTGATCCACTGAGTCAGCTTGATAAAAATTGGAAATCGATTCTATCGAAGCGCTCGGAGATTGATCAAAAAAACCTCTTGGCAATTCGTGATTACATCCTAAGCTTTAGTCCAAAACTAGGAGAAGTTGTTACACCTAGCACAGCAACCTACGGTCAAATGCGGAGTAAAACAAATCTCTGCGAGTCAGAAGAAAGACTTTTAGCCCGATTTGAGCAGCTTCCCCTAGATAAGGCTCCCAGGCTTTTTCTTTATCTGCCAAGCATTGTCAAGTTATCTGTCAACATAGTTAAAGTTGAAATCCTCTTGCAGAAAGACAATTCAGAATATTCACTCCGTTCCTTAGTTCATTCCCTAAGAATGCCTAATAAATGTAGAAAACAGTATATTTACATGATGATGAAAAGCACGACAGATCAATCAAAATCTTATGGTCTATATGAGGTGACACCCACGGGATATTTGGAATTCTATCAATCTCTTTATGAAAAGAAGTTCTGGAAGCCACACTGGGATGATCAATTTTCTTCACTAGAAGATTTGCTTGATCTGGCGATTTTGGATTGGCAACGGCGACAGGACAAATTGACTGCAAAACGTCGTCCTTCGCCCAGTGCAGAGTGAGGGACGGAAAATCATTAGATTGCGTGGATTGACGATGCTAGAGGAACCCTAACCCGGGACTCCGTTGAGATTTAGGGTCAATTGACAGGGGGCGAAAGAACGTCGATGGAGCGGCGTGGGGCCAAGGGTTTGCAAGGCTGCTCGATGGGCCGCCGTGCCATAGCCCTTGTTGGCAGCTAGGTCATAGCCCGGATATTGCGCCGCGCAGTCAATGATCTGTTGATCGCGGTGAACTTTCGCCAAAATGCTGGCAGCGGCGATCGAGATCGATTGTCGATCGCCCTGAATGAGCGTTTCTTGGGGGCAAAACAAGTTGGGAATGGGTCGATTGCCGTCCACCAAGCAGCGATCGGGTCGCGGGTGCAATTGCTCCAGGGCCCGCCGCATGGCCAGGAACGTGGCTTGCAAAATATTGAGTTGATCAATTTCGGCCACAGAAGCTTCCGCGATCGCCCAGGCCACCGCCCGATCGCGAATGGGTTCCACCAGAGCTTGACGCTGGCGAGCCGACAGTTGCTTGCTATCCCGCACGCCCAAAGCCCGCAAGTCGCTCTCTGCCTCGGCCGTTAAAATCACCGCTGCTGCCACCACGGGCCCAAAAAGTGCGCCGCGGCCCACCTCATCCACCCCCGCAGTCCAAGGGGATTGAGCCGGAGCCGGAACCATGGAGTCGGCCAGGGAGCGATCGGGCAGCAATTCCGTCACGATCGCCCCATCCCTAGACCGCACCGCTTTACTCCCCATGGGGCTAAGCGCGAGTGCTCGATCGACGACGACGGCGGCGCGGCCGGCCGTTGGCATCCCCACCGGGCGTGACGGACACGATTTCCGGCAAGCCACTGGGCGGCTCCTCGGCCCCATTCCCATTGGAAACATTCAAAGGCAGAGATTCCGTGGGAACCAGTTCCGCCGCGATCGGGGCTGGGTCATTCCCTTCGGCCGGCTCGATCGAGTCCACCACCGGTTGCGGAGCCGGAACGGGCGGAGCCGTTTGACCCGGCAACAGCACCGAGACGATCGCGCTTTCCGGGTTTTCCGGCTGTCGATCGCTCAACAGCAGCGGCGATACCCCCATCCAGGCATAAACTTCCTGCTCTTCCGAAGTCATGGTCACGGCCACCACTTCCCGGGGTTCCGCAGTCCGAGCACCGCGCCCTCGGCTCCGTTCCGGTCGGCCATTGCGGCCCTGGGCGGCCGGGGCGGGGCTGGGTTGGGCGGCGGCCACCGTGGGCGGCTCCAACGGTGCTTCATCCACCTCGGGTTCTGCCGCCACCGGCAAACTGGCCGCCCCGCGCCGACTCACCGGCTCATCGTTCCCTCCGCGACGGCGACGGCGACGGCGGCTGTTGCTGCCATTCAGGGACTCTTGATAGTTGGGATGGTTGCTCAGATCCAAATCCTGCAAGTTAGGCAAGGGATCTTCCAAGCTGGGGAGGCTGGCGATCGCAGCGGCCGGGGGGAGTTCGCGCGATCGGGAAACCGAGCGACGACTGCCAACACTCGATCGACTCTTTTGCAGCATCGGAATACTGCGGCGATCGCCACTTTCCACATTGGGCAACAGGCTCACCGGTTCCGCATCGTCCGCCTCATCAGGCAGGTGGGCCAAAATGCCCAGGCCGCCACAGGTGGGGCAAGCACGGCCAAACAACTCATAGATGTTTTGGCCCTGACGTTTCCGGGTCAGTTCCACCAAGCCCAACTCCGAAAGCTGGGCAATTTGGGGCCGGGCCTTGTCGGACTTCAGCGCCTTGCTGAAATGCTCCAACACTTGCAGGCGATCGCGGTGGGATTCCATATCAATGAAGTCCACCACAATTACCCCCGCCAAATTTCGCAGGCGTAACTGACGGGCGATTTCCGTGGCCGCCTCGCAGTTCGTCCAAAGCACCGTTTCGCGGGCCGTGGCCGATCGGGTGAAGGAACCGGAGTTCACATCAATCACCGTCAGGGCTTCGGTCGGTTCAATGATGATGTAGCCACCAGAAGGCAAATCCACACGCGGCTTCAGGGCCTCGCGAATCGCCGCATTCACCCGGAAATATTCCAGAATTGACGATCGCTCCCGGTGATGGTCGATCGACACGCCCGGTAAGGTTTTGCTGCCCGCCCAGAGGGTCACCTGCTGCTTAATTCGCTTCATGCCCGAGTGGGAATCCACCACCACTCGGTTCACTTCTTGGGTATAGGCCTCGCGCAACACCCGTTGAATAAAGTCGTCGTCCCGTTCCAGCAGGGCCGGCGCGCGGGTCGAAGCCGCCTCCTGTTGAATCGACTCCCAACGGCGTTGCAGGGCTTCAAGATCTTCCATGATCGCCTCTTCGGCCACGCCCTCGGCCTCCGTGCGCACCAACAGCCCCATCCCCGCTGGCTTGATCAAAATGGCCAAGGCCCGCAGTCGGTGGCGCTCGTTCTCGCGCTCAATCCGCCGGGACAGGTTCACCCCCGACCCAAAGGGCATCAGCACCAAATAGCGACCGGGCAAACTGACTTTGCCGGTTAACCGAGGGCCCTTGTTGCCCGTCGGTTCTTTCATCACCTGCACCAAGACTTTTTGCTGCGGCGCGAGGAGTTCAGTAATCGAACCAGCGGTTTTGCGCAACCGCAGCGGGCCCAAGTCGGAAACGTGAATGAACCCGTTGCGTTCGGAATCCCCAATGTTGACGAAGGCCGCGTCAATGCCGGGCAGCACGTTCTCCACCACCCCGAGGTAAATGTCGCCCACCTGGTGACTGCCGGTGGCCACGATCAGTTCTTGAACGCGATCTTCGCTAAAAACGGCAGCAATGCGGTGCTGTTCGGCGATGATAATTTGTTTGGGCATGCAGATTCCTCTGGGAATTCACGGGCGATCGCCACATGCGGTCTACTGCACCGCCGAGAGGATGCAGGGGGCGACCGTCGCCGGGGATAAGACAGTAATTAATCGAAGGCTCGCTGACCAACCGCTTCATGCAGGTTCGATCGAGAAAAGCAAACAGGGTGTGCGGCTGCATCCATCAAGGAGCAGCACAGCATCGATTGATTTCTCGGTTCAATCGAGCAGCTAGAAATACCGGAGACATTCACCTCGACCGGGGAATTGCCCAGAAGCAGAAGTCAAGACTGAGGCAAACTGCGCAGGGCCAAACCAACGAACAAACTCGCGATCAATCAAGAAGACCCCGGTATGGGGCTTTGATCGAGACTTGACCCAAAAGGGTTGCGACTGAATGGCGATCGACAACTTGATCCAGACACAATTCGATCAAAGCACGTTGGATTTGTTGGCCTGTTAAAAACCCCCTATCCAGCACAGCTTGAGCAACTCTCACTCAGTCTGGAACCGGTGACTTGTTAACAGGGATTGGCCAAAGCAGATGTTACGAGCTTAACCCTGCATCTTGCGGGTTTCCTACATCATCGAGAGCAAGTTTGGCTCTGAGGTGTGGTTGCCCGCAAAGAGTTAGATTCGTGGGCGGCATTCAATCGCCGAGGCAATTCCTGAGGATTGGCGGTGGCTCGGGATATTTTCGCTGCTGCACAGGCGCTCGATCGAGGACGGGCACTAAGCGCGTTCTGGGTAAATGCCTGGCTCGATTGATTTTGAAGGCGATCGGCTGCTGAGGCTTTGTCTTTGGTGGTGTCGCGCACCGGGACAATTGCCTAGCAGTCATCTCCAGTGTAGCAGGTGGCTAGCACAGAACTGGGGGGTTCACTAGAATCATGCGACTCTTCTCGCAAATTGTTACGAATTGCAATGATTTGCGAGGCTTGTTCACGGTTCACGGTAACAGCGTGCAGCAGCAACCCAGGAATGCAGCCGCCAATGGACGATCGCCGCTACCTAACCACGCCTACCTAACCACGCCTCAGTTACCCGATCAATGTAATTGCCCGATCAATTAGTTGCTAATTGCCAAATCAATTGCCAACTCGGGAGATGCAACCGATCGCACTGCGGCCGCCAGCAGCAGTTGCAACCGGTGCGATCGCACCAAACTGATGTCTTGGCCCGTGGCCTGCTCCAGCAACCACACCAAATGCTCGGGCCGCAGTTGTTGCCCATCGTTGCGGCAGAGGCCCCGGAATCGCAGGGTGGCGGATTCGCCCGTGGGTGGCTCGGTGGGGTCAATCAGTTGCACCTGATCCAGCCAATCGCGCAGGTTCACTTGGGTGGTTTTGCCGGATTTGGTGGTTTTTTCCCAGAGCCATTCGGGGCGATCGAGCACAACAGCCAAGGCAGCGGCCCAATCGATCGCCCCGCCATCGGTGGCAGTGACGGTGATTTCGTATTCCGCGCGATCGAGCAGTTGGTTCGCCGCCGGATCTTTCAGGGGCACTTCCTCGATCTCCAGCAGGGGCAAATCCACCGGCAATTGGGCCGCCAAAGCAGCCTGGATCTGCGCCAGGGGCCAGAGATCCGTGAGTTCTAGATCGAGAATTTCTCCCTCACTGGTCACGCCCAAGGAGAGGGCATGGGCCGGCACAATCCGGGGCGAGGGATGGAAACCGCCCGTGTAGGACACCGGAATTGCTGCCCGGCGCACGGCGCGATCGAGCAGGCGCATCAAATCTAAATGACTGAGCAGGGCCATTTCGCCCCGCTTGGCAAACCGCAGCCGCACCCGCTGGGCCCGGGTTTGATTGGGCTTGAAGTGGCCCTGGAACTGCGGAATCACAGGCGGCGGCACCACCACGTTATTGCCAAAGTCATAGCCACAAACCCCGCAATGGGAACAGCCCTCAAAGGAGCAGTCGGGAACCGTGGCCGCTTCCAAGGCCCGTTGCAGATCCTCTTTCAGCCATTTTTTGTCCACGCCGCTGTCCAAGTGATCCCAGGGCAAGGGGCGATCGAGCAGGGCGGTCGGGTCGATCGCCTCCGGTGCGGCCGATTCTCCTTCTTCAAAGGCGTTCCACTCACCCGCTTCCACTTGGCGATATTTCCAATGCAGGTCGGCTTCTTCGATCGCCTGTTGCCAAGCCCCAAAGGCCCGATCGAGGCTTTCCCACCAGGAATCCATCCCCGCACCCAACTCCCAAGCCCGCCGCACCACCGGCCCCAACCGGCGATCGCCCCGGCCCACAAAATCCTCCATGGCCGAGATCCGCACATCGGTGAAATTCGCCTTTAGGCCGCGAATCGTCCGAAATTCCTGGCGTAAGAGATCCTGTTTGCGCAAAAACTCCGCCGTAGACACCGTATGCCACTGGAACGGCGTGTGGGGCTTGGGCGTGAAGTTGGAGATCGTCAGGGTGAACTGAATCCGCTTGCGACCGCGTGCGCCACATTCCCGCTGGAGCCAACGGACAGTTTCCGCAATCCCCAACACATCCGCATCGGTTTCCCCGGGCAGCCCAATCATGAAATAGAGCTTGATTTTGTCCCAACCCTGTTCCCAGGCGGTTTTCACGCCCCGCAGCAGTTCCTCATTGGTCAAGCCCTTATTAATGATGTCCCGCAGGCGCTGGGTTCCCGCTTCCGGGGCAAAGGTCAAGCTGCTTTGGCGCGTGCCGCCAAGAATGTTGGCGATGTTTTGGTCGAAGCGATCGACCCGTTGGCTGGGCAATGACAGGGTAATATTTTCGCCCTGGAGCCGGTTTTTAATCTCCAGTCCCACGGCCGGCAGGGCCAAATAATCGGAGCAACTGAGGGACAGCAACGAAAACTCGTTAAAGCCCGTGGCTCGCATCCCGTCGGCCACCGCGTCAATCACTTCTTCGGGGTCTACGTCGCGGGCCGGGCGGGTCAACATGCCCGGTTGGCAAAACCGACAACCCCTTGTGCAGCCCCGGCGAATCTCTACGGTTAGGCGATCGTGCACCGTTTCCACATAGGGAACCAGCCCGATCGAGTAGTGGGGCATGGGGGTGGCCACCCGCCGCAGCACCCGGGCCGGCACATCGGGCCGGACAGGATGCACCGACCCATCGGCCGCCATCTCGTAAAACTGGGGCACATAGACCCCCGGCACTTGGGCTAAGTCCAGCAAAACTTCCTGGCGACTGAGGCCCGCGTCTTTGCCCTCTTGAATCACTAGGCCAATTTCCGGCAACAGCTCTTCACCATCACCCAGGGCCACAAAATCAAAAAAGTCCGCGTAGGGTTCCGGGTTGGAGGTGGCCGTTTGCCCGCCCGCGAAGATCAAGGGACAGTCGGCGATCGGGCGATCGGCGCGATCAGCCCAGGTCAGGGGCAACCCAGCCAAAGCCAACATTTCCAAAATGTTGGTGGCCCCCAGCTCGTAGCTGAGGCTGAAGCCCAAGATGTCGTAATCACTCAGGGGGCGGCGACTTTCAACGGCAAACAGGGGCGTTTGGCTGGCTCGCAGCTTGTCGGCCAAGTCCTGGGCGGGTAAATAGGCGCGATCGCACAGTTGGCGCGGCTGGGCGTTGATGATGTTGTAGAGGATCACATGGCCCAGGTTCGACGCGCCCACCTCATAAATTTCCGGGTAGGTCAGCACCCAACGCACCGTGGCCGACTCCCAGGGCTTGTGGACAGATCCCAGTTCGTTCCCCAGGTAGCGGGCAGGACGATTAATCTCAGTCGTGATCAGTTGGTCTACAGCAACGGTCACAGGCATTCTCCAGTGGACTCAGTTCGATCGTACCGAGCAAACTTCCGAATTCGGCAAAATCCAGCCAAACTCAATCCGGACAAAACAGTGGCACAGCGATCAATTCCAAGGAAGTCGCTTGTTGAATAGGCTAATTTCAATCGTCAGTGGGCATCCGTGCGATGGTGATAAAGATCACGCAGACAAAAGCGGCGCGATCGCATCAGCTCCCGCACCAACAACCGACAATACCAATAGCCAACTGTTCGTAATTAACAGGAGCTGACCGTGAAAGCAACCCATGCAATCCGGCGGTTGGTGGAAAAGGCCCTCTATCTCCGCCAACTGACTCCCGATATCGAGAACGAGATCAATTATGAGTTAACCCGCCAGGGTTATGTTTCAGATGCGGATTATGAAGCGCTGGAACTTCTCATGAGCGAGATGGATGAAGGTCGCATCCAACTGGTTCCGAGCGTTTAGTCAAAAGCTTGATGCCTAAATCTTAAGCTCCCCTTAAGCTTCATGGCAACTACCTGATCAAAACTTTTTGATCGAATCCCTGATCAAACCGATCAGCCGGATTGGCCTGATCCAATCGATCGAGATCCAGTCAATCCAGCCCCACGGATTCCGATTAAATAGACTTTCAATTCAGTCAATTCAGTTGAGTCAGGGGTCTTAGTCCACAGCTCCCGATCGCAAGCTTCGGTCAAAGTCTTTGAGCCAAAAAGTCCTTGATCAGAGATCTTGATCGAAAATCGCTGCGGCACGACTCAGCACCCTTGAGCCCGATCGCCCCTTGTCCAACACCTCAGCGAGGGTTAATCAACGGACTTCCGGGGGCCCACTGATCCGCATCGGTGGGAGCTTGCGGGCAAACAGTAGTCGCACAAATTTTTGGAAAACCATGCGGCCCGCCGCCGGTTCAATGTTGGGCAAGCAATGGGGCTTCAGGGCCAGCAAGTTCAGCAGTTCCAAATCGAATGCCGCCCGGAACAGGGCACTCGGCAACACCAAGTCCACAGCATATTCTTCCGAATAGATCGTTTGGGGACGATCGCTAGCTTCCCGGGCTAGTTGATCGGCGTATTCCGCCAGCACGATCGGTCGCACCCAGGTGGTTTGACGTTCCAAATTTTGGTCGATCGCCTCCGCCAACAATTGCCACCGATCGTGCTCCAAACAGAGCACCGGCCTTGCAGTCAGGGGCGGGGTTGGTGAGTTCCCGGAATCATCCACCGTTGGCCCAGGTTCCGATTCAATCTCGATCGCGGGGTTAATCAACGGCGCAGCGGGCAAAGCGGGCAATGGCAAACCATCCATCGGAGCCAAGCAGAATCAATCAGAAAGGACAATTTTGCAATCTCAGCGATCTAAACCGTAGCAAAATTCCAAATCTCTGGTATATTGTTATCCGGTCAGCGGTCAAAGCGCCTGACAACGACTCAAACCCCTTAGGGGCGGTTAGCTCAGCGGTAGAGCTCCTGCCTTACAAGCAGGCTGTCATAGGTTCAAATCCTATACCGCCCATTTTTTGAAACGGTCACTCAGACCACTCTTCCTCATTCACCCGCGAGCACCAGCTTGCTAGCACCAACTCGTGATCGTCGAGACGGCTAGCGCCAGTCAGTCATATCCCTAATTGGATTTTGCTAATTGGGTTCTGGCTTTGGATTTTGGCTTCAGAGTCTCACGCTCAAACTTTGTGCCGGTGTTTGCTTGCAGTCACATGGTTGAGCCGTCCATCTTTGGGGCATTTCGCTGATGGGCGGCTGGTCGGGAATTTTGATTGCGTCATATCCCATTCGGCTAAGCCAAGTGAATGCTGAGCCAGATTAAGTTTTTGCCAGTTGCTGCCAAACTCAGTTTTCGCCAGATTCACAGACTACTCTGAGCGCTGCTCTGAGCAATCCTCTGGGAGGTTAGAAATGATTGATTAAGCGATCATTGAGCGATCGCTGTGCCGACTGTTCGGCTGTTCGATTGCTGAGCATGTGGCTAGATTTGAGCCTGTGCCTGGTGATGGATTCAGGGGCCACGATCGAGCCAGCCACCTAAGCCACTGAGCGCCCGTTGGCCAAATCGCGAATTAGGGAAACTTTGGCTTGCAGGTAGCCATCCAGCTCGGCCCGATCGCTGCGATCAATTCCGGGGCAACCGGTCATGAGGCGATCGGCCAAAAAGTTCACCAAACCGTCATCATCCAAGGCCAGGAGGGTGCTGGTTTGGATCGATTCAACCACCGACCACAGTTGCCGCATCAGTAGAGGTTTCATGAGAGACCCTCCTTAAGGTTTTCTTTATGTTGATAAGATAACCGCCATAGCCACCAACAGCAGGGAATGATACAAGACGATAGCTGTTGCGCGAGGTCATGCAACAAATCGATTCACAGCGTTACACTTGGCTCGATCCTGCCCTGATCTCCCTGACACCCCAATTTTGGCTCAGACCCTGACTGGCTCTGGAATTGCGGTCAATTTGTCAGTAGTCAATTCTTAAAATTCCCGCCTAAAACGCAACAATTGCCGTTAATAATCAAAAATTAATAATGAGTAATTTCGGCGACCATAATTTTGCTCGTCTATTCATTGAAACATAGTGGTCGCCGCTCGCAACGCTCACGGATCTGATGGCTGTCGTCGAAGTTTGACCATGAAAAAGCCGTCCATTTGCCAATGGTGGGGCCACAGTTCCAGCCAACCGGCGGCGGTCACAAAGGGAGCCAAGGGAGAGTCAGGGGTGGGCGGTTCGATCGCCCAGTGGGGATGGCGTTGCAAAAAGTCGCGAATGATTGCCCCATTTTCCGGCTCATGCACGGTGCAGGTGGCATAAACGGCTACACCGCCGGGCCGCACCCAAGCATCGGCGCGATCGAGTAAATCTCGCTGAATTTGCACCAACTGGGCCACGGTTTCTGGAGTCTGTCGCCAACGGGCATCGGCCCGACGATGCAACGTTCCCAACCCAGAACAGGGCACATCAAGCAAGAGGCGATCGCACTGGGTGGGCACTTCCTCTAAACCGCTGATCGGGCCCGATTTCGATCGAGACCGATCACGCTTGCGGGCAGCGGTGACCAGGGGTGCTTTGCCTCCGGTGCTGTCCGCTTCCACCATCCGAATCGATCGCAGTCCCAACCGCCGCACCGTGTCTTGCACCTTCCGCAGGCGAGATCCAGCACGATCGATCGCCCAAATCTGGCCCTGATCTTGCATTAGCGCCGCAATATGGGCTGTTTTTCCACCCGGCGCAGCACAGGCATCAATCACCGTTTCGCCCGGTTGTGGATCCAACAACAGAGCCACTAACTGGGCGCTGGCATCCTGCACTGTCCACCAACCGGCTCCATAGCCCGGAAGGGTGGCGATCCAGGCCCGGCCATTGTCCGGCGCATCGGCCGATCGGGAATCTGGCTCGGTGGCGATGGTTTCTGCCAAAGGGTCATCCCCATGGCCCCGTTGGGCCGCTAACCGCAGAGCACTGGGCAGGTGGTCGATCGGGGTGACGGCCACACCGGCCGCCGTTAGGGCCGCCATCACCGTTTCCCGATCGGTCACCAAGGTATTCACCCGCAAGTCGATCGTCGGGGGCTGGTCAAACCATTGGCACAACTGTTCCGTTTCCGCTTCCCCCAGGCGATCGAGCCAGGTTTGCACAATCCAGTTTGGGTAACTGTAGGTTTGGGCCAACCGTTCCACCGGCTCAAGACCCGCCACCGAGGTCAGCGGGTTTGGGTTTTTGGCTTTTTGGCGTAAATATCCCCGCAGCAAGCCATTGACGAACCCACTTAGCCCCTTTAAACCGCAGAATTTGGCCAATTCCACGGTGGTGTCCACGGCGGCCGAATCTGGAATTCGATCAAGATAAATAAGCTGATATAACCCCAACCGCAACAAATTGCGGAGGGTCGGCGGCTGTTCTTGGGCGGAACGGGTCGCCAGGCGATCGATCCAACCGTCCAAGGCCCGCAACTGTCGGGTGCAGCCATAGACCAACTCCGTCACCAACCGGCGATCGCGCCCGTCCAAATCCCCATACTGACGCATGACCCGATCGAGTGCCGCATCCGCATAGGCCCCTGCTTCAATCATCCCCAAGGCCGTGAAGGCCGCATGGCGAGCCACCAGGGCGCGATTTTTAGGAAGCGTTGCACCTTGCATAGCCATGACAAACACCCAAAAACGGGAGCACAGATAGAGAACAGGGAGACTGTCCAGAATACAGGCGAACCGGGCAAACCCGATCCGCCTGAAAAAGTTGATAGTCATTAAGGAGCGATCGAGGGCGACCCGTGACGGTCAGTCATTGCCATGGTTTCCGGGCCCACCAGTCCCACAAAAATTCGCGGGGCAATAGGGGCAGTAACCGTTGATTAACCCATTTGCGGGCGATCGGGAGTCATCTCCAAAGACGGCGCGATCACCTCCAGCGACTCGGGGGTCTTGCCAGCTAAACTCCCCGCCTCATGGGGACTCAGACAAGCCTGATCCTGGGGCTGCTGACAGGCTACCATCGTTTTCACATGCTCCATTTCGTCGTCGCGGATGGCCACAAACACATCGTAGAGGTTGTCAATGATTGGGCGGCGGCTTTCGGGCACTTGGGCCGTTTGGAACTCATCAAACAGATACAAATCTCCGTCGCGGTAGTAGCGCTGAGCAATTTCCGGCGCAGGTTCCGCTTTCAACATGGCTTCCGCTTGATGCAAAAACTTGTTGTAGGACGCATAGGCGTGTTTTTCCACCAGTTCCATGAAATGGTAGGCAGATTGGGGAGACACCAAATACACCCCCACAATGATCCAGTAGTAAACCAGGGCGGCAGACTTGGCGATCAGGCGATCGCTCCAAACCCGATTTCCTCCCAAGGCTTCCATGATCAGCAAGTGGTGCAATTCATTCCAAGATTCCGCAAAATGCACCTTCAGCCAGTCCGCCTTGCGCCACCAACCGAGGGTTTCGTAAAGGTGCAACACGGACATGTAAGCAAAGTAGGGAACGCGGGCCACGGTTTCCAACACGTAAAACCGAGGATAGGGACGATCTTTATACAAAACATTGATCACCCAAACAAGAATGCCAACTAGCAAACGAATCATGGTGCTGCTCCAGGAAGGTTGCAGGCAAAGGCGCTATGGCACGGGAGAACTGGGAAGCTGTGGTTGAAGATTGTGACCGAATAACCTTGTTTAGGAACCAGTGCTGTTTTTGAGTGCTGGTTTTGGGTTTCGATCGCTCACCCTGGTCGCGCCGTGCCAGCCTTTGACCTAAGCTGGTTTGATCCTAACGACCGCTGTAGGAAATAGCTGAGCGGTGAAGGGATGAAAGGGCTGAGTTAGGCAAATTCAGGTAATCTCGCCCCGGCCAAAGAGTTGTCAAGTCACCCGATCGAGCATTGCTAAAGAAATTCCGAAAAACCCTAACAAATTACAAAACTGATACAAATAAATTCAGTAAGATTTCGGAATCTATCAGAATTTATCGGATTACTAGCTTCCGCAACGTGGTTTATAAGTTTGTAAGGGCCAGGTAAGCTGTTAAGGGTTTCATGACCTTTGGCTGGACAATTTTGATGATTTCCCAAATTCCATGACATTTTGCGATGCAGTTCTGCATGGATCGTCTTGATCGGGCGATCGAGCGATCAAAGCCATCGAATTTGTCGAATTGATCGAGTTGGCTAGCCTTTAAAACAGCATTTGAACGGTGGACAGCAACATTGTGACGGGAATAACTGGAAGCGGAAATTTCAAGCGATTGGTTTTAGTGGTGCTGACCGTGTTGGCCTTGTCGGTTTCTGGGTTGTCCTTGGTGGGCAGCTTTACCCAAACCCAGATCCAAAGTCGTCTGGAGCTATATCAAACCAATCTGATGTTGCGGGCCACGGGAGAACTGGACTTACCGCCCGATCGCCCGGCCGAAACCGACGACCCGATCGCCGTCCTGCGTCAGCAACTGTTGGGCGATCGCACCTTTGCCGATGCTCGTCAGCAATATCAGGCCTTTCGCGAGAAAGCTGCCTTGAGTGCGGAAAAATTTATCCGCGAATTAACCACCCCGGCGAATAATCGATCGGCAAATTCTGAGGCTAGCGACTTAGCTACAGCGGGGCCAGACTCTGACTTCGATCGGCTAGCCCAACAATTGCGCGAGCTGGCCGCCGTAGACCTACGATTGGGCCTGCTTCAGGCCCGGTTGGGAGATTCCACCGCCGCATTGACCACTTGGCAGCAGCTTGCCCGCCTTTCAGCTTCCGTGCCCGACTCGATCGATCCCCAAAGTTTCCTCAGCGACTTTGACGAAATTCGAGAAAATTTGGCTCTGTTGTGGGGAAATCGCAACCAAATCACCAACCAAGTCACTAACCAAATCACCCCAGCGCTACCGCCCGCCATCGCCCAAGGCATTGAAGACAACATCCGACAATTTTTGGGGGGGTGGTTCCGCAATGCCAGCTTGGCCAGACTGTACCGTCTGCAACAGCGACCGGCTGAACTCAGCCTCCTGGCCGCCGAAACCAACCTGCAAGCCGAGTCCCTGCTGTTGAAACTGGCCGCCGTTAACCTCATCCCCGGCCTGGCCCTTCTCTGCGGCATCATTAGTCTGATCGTCTTGCTGGTGCAACGCTTCCTGAAGGGATCTAACTCACTGCTGTCCCTCGCCTCCGTGCAATGGACGGTTCCTTGGACGGGTGAAACCATCTGGGAAGTGTTCATCCTTGGCTTTTTTGCGATCGGACAGATTGTTGTTCCCCTCATCCGCTCGATCGGGCTGCAACTGCTTGGCATTCAGCCCAGCACCCTCACGGGCGGAACCCAAGCCGGCATCATCCTTTTCAGTTACGGACTCATGGCCGCCGGGAGCGTCCTAACCCTGCGCTACGCCGTCAAATCCTATCTGCCTCTCCCGGAAGGCTGGTTTCAGTTCAAATGGCAAAATGGCCGCTGGCTGGCCTGGGGCATCGGTGGTTACTGTGTTGCGCTCCCGATCGTCATTCTTGTTTCCCTGGCAAATCAACAAATCTGGCAAGGGCAAGGGGGCAGCAATCCCATCCTCTCGATCGTTCTCGAAAACCGCGACCCCGTCGCCATCACCTGCTTTTTTCTCACCGCCTCGATCGCGGCTCCCCTGTTTGAAGAAACCCTCTTTCGCGGCTTTCTGCTTCCTTCCCTCACTCGCTACCTACCCCCATGGGGAGCCATTGGCCTCAGCAGCTTGATCTTTGCCCTCGCCCACCTCAGTCTTTCGGAAGTCCTGCCGCTTACAACCTTGGGCATTGTTCTTGGCGTGGTCTATGCCCGATCGCGCAATCTTCTGTCCTCAATCCTGCTGCATGGTTTATGGAACAGCGGCACGCTCGCCAGCCTGATTCTGCTCTCCAGTCGTTAACCACGGCCCTCGGCCAATCTAGCCTCCAGCCCTAGTCTTCAGGCTCCCCAGCATTCATTAAAAATTCATTCAATCGGACGGCCCCTGAGGAGTCCGGTGCTAGCTTGTGGCCAAACCCTTGTGTCATCAAGATTTACAAGATCTGACGACGACTCAGGGTGCTTGGTTTCAACGTCGTGGAGTCTATCACCATGCAAAATCCCGAGTGGTCTTCACTGGGCGATCGCGACTACAGCGTCAACTCAGGAGACTGGATCGGCAAAGGCTGGTCTATGTTTCAGAAAGACGCTGGCCCCTTAGTGGGCTTCTTTGTAGTCGTCCTTCTAATTAACATCGTTTTAGGTGTTATTCCAGGTATCGGCTCGATCGCCAGCTCCGTCATTGGCCCAATCTTAAATGCAGGCTTTTTAATCTACAGCTTCAAGATTTTACGAGAGCAAACTCGTAGCTTCGGAGACTTTTTTGAAGGCTTTAGCCAATTCGGAGACCTCTTCCTTTTTGCCCTCGTTTCCGGTCTTATTTCCTCACTGCCCATGCTGCCCGGTGCAATTCTGTTGGGCATCGGTACTGCCATGAGCGAAGGTAGCGAATCCCCCTCTCCTCTGCTCATCGTTGGGGGGATTCTCCTGCTCGTCGGCATCATTCCCGCGATCTACTTGGGCATCTGCTACTCCATGGGAATGCCTCTCATTATCGATCGGCGAGTGCAGTTCTGGCCCGCCATGGAAATGAGCCGGAAGGTCGTTAACAAACATTGGTGGGGAATTTTCGGCTTCTCCTTTCTCCTCGGTCTGCTGAATCTGGCAGGCGTGATTCTTTGCTTTGTTGGCATCCTGGTCACTGCACCCGTTTCCATGTGCGCGATCGCCTATGCCTATTCTCAGATCTTTGGTCTAGCACCCAAAGTTGCCATGAGCGATTCAGGCAGCAACAGCTAGCATCGTCCCACAAACTGAACTTTCTGAATAATTAGGGGGTGACCACTTGTCACCTCCATTTAAATACCTCAACTTAATTTCAAGTTAATTTTCAGTAATTGCGTAGTATGGATCTCTAATTTATCCCTGATGATTCATCTCTACAATTTCACTATCAATTCATTACTAAGAGCATTTAAGATAAACCCAATCAAAGTTTAGTTGGAAGAATTAATGCTTAGCGCTCAACCATCTTTTACGCAAGAAATACAACTATATTGCTACCCCAATTCCACCCAGGGAAAACTTGTAAAGCGCTACAAGCGATTTTTCGCTGATATTGAACTAGATTCAGGCGAAATCATTACCGCCCACTGCCCCAACACGGGCCCCATGAGTGGTGTCTGTGAAGTTGGATCGCGAGTTCTTCTTTCCCACAATCCCAGCCCTAAGCGCAAGTTAGCTTACACCTGGGAAGCGATCGAAGTTCTTGGGCATCAGCAAAAACCAATTTGGGTAGGGGTCAACACCAACCTGCCCAATCGAGTAGTTAAAGAGCTGTTGACCCAACGACTGCTGACCGATTTAGAACCTTACGAAACAGTTCGATCGGAGGTGAAATACGGTACTAATAGCCGTGTTGACTTCCTCCTAGAGGGCACTTCATCCGGCAAACCTATCTACATTGAGGTGAAGAATACAACCTGGAGCGATGGATCCTTAGCCAAGTTTCCCGACACAGTGACCGATCGTGGGCAAAAGCACCTGCGCGAGATGATGGCCGTGATGCCCCAAGCCCAAGCCGTCATGCTGTACTTTATCAATCGATCGGACTGCGATTTTTTCGCCCCCGGGGACGATCGAGACCCCACTTACGGACAGCTACTGCGCCAGGCGATCGAACAAGGACTGATCGTATTACCCTGTCGCTTTTCTGTTTCACCCGCTGGTCTCAGCTTTATAGGTCTAGCGGCCCAACAGTTTAACTAGTTCAATCCAAATAATTGCTATAAAGCTCTGGGGATGAGCTAAGGAACCAGTCACTACTGATTCAACCAGCCTAGTCCCACAAGCCTTGGTGGTTCTAAACATCGCTAAAAAAGGAGAGGGGTTCTAGATAATGCTCTAGAACCCCCCTCCCCTCTCTTCAATTATTAACCTGGCATCGAGCTATTTTCGCAGGGGGCTACCCCCCAACTATCGTCGCCGTAACAGCGTTTCACAACCGAGTTCGGGATGGATC
>NZ_LIRO01000083.1:0-30373 GCF_002742025.1 Limnothrix sp. PR1529 | reverse complement strand
GGCTTAAGCCCCTTGTCTGGTTAGGCTGCCTTGAGTTGTTAGCGTATCAAGTTTGATCGCTCAAGTCCGATCGCTCAGGTTTGGTTCTTCAGAACTTCTTCGAGAATTAACGAGCTGAATCAGTTATGGTTAACCATTGGGAAAATGGTTGGGCAAATTGCTCAAGGCTGAGGCAGTGAATCCGATCACTCTGGGTTGCCTGGGCGCGATCGCTCTCGGTGTTATAGCCCCAATTGGCTAGGAATAATTCCACTCGATCCAAGGCCGGTTCTTGGATGACTTTGTTCAGGGTTGGCAGCATATCTTCCACAAACCAAATATTAGACTTTTGCCCAATCCACTGCTTTAAGGTGGTGGCTTTCGGTTGACGAGTTGCCTTGCCAAAGATTGCTAAGGATTGATGATGAACCCCTGCCCGATCGAGCAGTTGCCGCACAAACCGCTCTTCCTTGGTGGTAATAATCACAACCTCTAAAGAAGAGTAGGCATGAGCTGGATTGAGCCAGGTTTTTAATTGCTCAATCACCCCTGGAAAAAAGCGATGCAATGCCAACCAGCCGTCCAAATCTTCCCGAATCCATCGATCGCGGTTGCTGTCTAACTGTTGTGAAAGTTGGGCCGCTGTTAATTGATCGCGTTGCACAATGGTCTCCGAAATCGATCGCCAATGGGATTGAATGTCCGCGATTGAATGCCCATCCACCAAGGCTTGAATTAAAACGGGCATTTCCCAACCTGTTTCGATTACGGGCCGGAGCCGATAAAACGATTCCGCTAGCTCTGGGGCGATCGGGTCAGCAAATTGCCACAGTTCCTGATGGGTTTTGCGAGCGATTTCAAAATATTCCAACAGTCCATCACAGAGCACCCCATCAAAGTCCAAAGCTAATAAATCGGGTGGCAGGATAGGTTCAGAACTAGAGATCATAGGTTGATTGGCTTAATGCTAACTGGGGCAAGACTAAACTGGAAATTTGGAGTTGATTAGCTTAATGGTTATTGGGGCAAGACCAGTTGAATTAATACTAAGAGATCGTGATTTACAAATCAGCAATGTCATCGGCAGAACTGGGCAAAGCCGCTCCACAACGACGGCAATAACTGGCATCTGGGTCATGAAAAATTAGGCCGCAGCGATCGCAGGCATTCCGAATTTTATCGTTGGTGTTCACAAAGCTCTTGATCAAGTCGCTAATTTGCCAAGGAATAATGGCAACTCCTGACAAAATCATCAAAACAGTGACCAATTTTCCCACCTTGGAAACGGGTGTAATATCGCCATAGCCCACGGTGGTCATGGTCACCACCGCAAAATAAAAGGCATCTAGGAAATTTTCAATGACGGTAGGATTTTTGGGATGTTCAACCTGATAAATCAAGCCAGAATAAATAAAAACAATGGAAAAAAGAGTAAACAAAATACGAGTGATAATCAGGCGATCGTCCGCCGCCAGCCATTGGGGAAGGTAGCGGCGATCGAGAAAGCGCACCAGGCGCAACACTCGAAACCACCGCAACAATCGCAAAAACCGCACATCCCAAAACCCAATCAGCAGCGGCGCGATCGCGATCGCATCAATGATCGCGTAAGGACTAAAAACATAGCGCCACTTCTGTTCTGCGCACCACAGCCGCAGGGCATATTCCACCGCAAACACCCCGGCCAACATGCGGTTGCCTACGGTCAAAACCATCCGCAATTGATCATCAATTGTGAAGGTTTCAATTACGAAGGTCACGGCCGACAACAGAATTGAAACGGCAATGGCCCCATTGACCCAACGGCTCAGGGGCGTTTCCAAATCGTCCAGAACTGCGATCACTCGCTGTTGAACGAGAGTGCGCGATCGCCCTGCTTCTACTGCCGTCATGGGGCTAGTTGGCGGCGGCGGAATCACTATTTCCGCCATTCCCACCGCCTTTGGTCAAGTCCTCAAGGGTGTTCAAAATCAACCGCTTGGCCTGCAAACGCCATCCCCACTTTTGCACCGTCCAGGCGGCCAAGGTTCCGGCAATCACAAACACAAAGGCGGCCGGCTGTTCCATGGACACACCAATCAGCAACCCAAGACCCGTCACCCCCCAAAAGGGCAGGGCGATCGACTGGCGCTGTTTTTCCACAAACTCCGCCAATTGTCCCCCTTCAGCCAACTCCGCTTTTAATTGCTCCTTGGCTTGGCGTTGTTCGGTAACCGAGAGGGTCAGACCAATTTTGCGGCGCAATTTTTCGACCTTGCGGGCATCGGTGCTGAACTCAGTGAGTTCGTCTTCGGCCATCACAATCAAACGTTCAACGGAATTCATGATCGGGGGTGGAATTTAAATCTGGGGTGAAATTTAAGGAGTTGGCAGCCTTGGGGAGCCATGGGAACTGAAAGCCAGCAACATAACCCAAGCTTAGGATCGACAATAGTGCAACTTGCGTGCAATTGGCGGGCAATTGACTGGCCGCCAGCGGGCAACCAAGCCACCTTTGGGCAAGCTTTGGGCGATCGGGCCCGGTTCCGGCCCGGAAGGCCCCAGCCAAGCCATAATAGAAGCCACTGCCCAAAGTGAGTGCTCGCAAGCGTTCCAGCGAACTGAATCCGCAACCGCAACCGCGTTATGACTGACTGGCTGACCGATGCTCGTAACCGACTGACTGAGGCGATCGCCCGCTACCGCGATCGGGTGGACTTTTTGGCCATCCGCCTCGAAGAATCTCAGGGAACCGATATTCTGCTGCGTGGGGGTCGCCTGGAAACCCTCAGCGAAAGCGTGGCGATCGGGGGGCAAGTGCGGGCTTGCCACAAGGGCGGTTGGGGCTTTGCCAGCTTTAACCGACTGGATACCCTTCTGGAACGATTGGAAGAGGCGATCGCGGCGGCCCATCTGGTGGGGGATGATGAAACCCTCCTGGCTTCGGTCGCGCCGGTTCAGGCCACCTGCACCTTGCCCTTGGCCGGCACTGATCCCCGGCAGGTGTCCCTCTCGGACAAAAAGGCCCTCTGCGACCACTATGCAGAAATTTTGCGCGCCGTTGACGGTCGCATCGCCACCACGATGGTGCGCTACGGCGACAGCACCCAACGCACCTTGCTAGCCACCTCCGAAGGCACAATGCTGGAGCAATCCTGGGTGGATATGGAAATGCGGTTTGCGGCCACGGCCCGCAATGGCGAAACGGTGCAAACGGGCCGGGAAACCACCGGCTCCCGCAACGGCTATGAAGACCTGACTCAATTAGATGACCAGGTGCGCGGGGCGGCCCGGCGGGCGGTGGATGCCCTGTCGCTCCCTTCGGTGAAGGCCGGAACCTATACGGTGGTAATTGACCCAATCTTGACGGGTTTGTTTGTGCATGAGGCGTTTGGGCATTTGTCCGAAGCCGATATGGCCTACGAAAATCCCGACTTACTGGAAACCATGAGCCTGGGTCGCCGCTTTGGCCCCGAAAATCTGCAAATTTTTGATGGTGCTGCACCTGCCGGCCATCGGGGCAGCTATGCCTACGATGACGAGGGCACACCGGCCAGCACCACCCAATTGATCACCAACGGCGTGTTGACCGGGCGGCTCCATTCCCGGGAAACGGCAGGCCGACTGGAGGAACAACCCACGGGGAATGCCCGCTGCTTGAACTATCACTACGCCCCGATCGTCCGAATGACCAACACTTGGATCGAGCGTGGCGAAACCCCGGCCGCAGAGTTGATCGCCGGGATCGAAGAGGGAGTTTATGCGCGCAACTGGTTGGGCGGCATGACCAACGGCGAAATGTTCACCTTCACGGCCGGCGAGGCTTGGATGGTGCGCAACGGCGAACTGGCCGAGCCGGTGCGGGATGTCACCCTGTCGGGCAATGCCTTCAAGACCCTGGCGGACATTGAGGCGATCGGGGACGACTTCTATTGGGATGAGTCCGGCGGTTGCGGCAAGGGCGGCCAAAGTGGATTACCGGTTGGTTGCGGTGGCCCCAGCCTGCGGATTCGCAATGTGGTTGTGGGTGGTGAAGCGGCCTAGGGGCTGTCGTTATCGCCTAGGGGCAGGCTGAAGCGGCTGATTTTTCATGCCTCGATCACATCGTAGACAAGGGGCTTAAGCCCCTTGCTGCTCACGGTTTCTCAACGGCAACATCAGGATTTTGGGAATTTGGCGACGGTTCCAAGGCCTTGGCGTTGCCAAAACGGCTCTCCAAACCTGCTTGAACGTTTTAAATTTGTCGTGCCGCCACTGTCTATCAGTTTTGGCTTGAGTTAGGAATCGCTTAAGGATGCAATTGCCGATGGTCGCCACAGCAAGGGTTAGCAGCGGATCGCCCACGGGTTACATAGCTCCCGGTTGGGCAGAGGAATATCGATCGCGCCGGGCCCGGTTGCTGGAAAAAATCGGCTCCGGGGTGGCCATTTTCCGCAGTGCGCCCCATGCGGTGATGCACAACGATGTGGAATATAACTACCGCCAGGACAGCGATTTTTATTACGTAACTGGGTTTGATGAACCAGCGGCCGTAGCAGTGCTGGCCCCTAACCACGAAGAACATCAATTCATCTTATTTGTGCGCCCCAAGGATCGGCTGGCGGAAACTTGGTCGGGTCGGCGGCTGGGAGTGGAGGCGGCTAAAGAAGCGATCGGGGCAGATGTGGTTTACCCGATCGAAGAGTTAACCGCCAAGCTGCCGCAATACCTGCAAACGGGCGATCGCATCTTTTACAGTCTGGGTCATGATCCCCAGTTCGATGCGCAGATTCTGGATCTGTGGAAACAGCAGCGCCGGAGCTATTTCCGCAAAGGGCGCGGCCCGGTAGCCCTCGAAGACCCGATCGCCCGCCTGCACCAACTGCGAAACATCAAGTCCCCGTTGGAACTGGCGGCCATGCGTCAAGCGGCCGACATCGCCGCCGAGGCCCACCAGCGGGCTATGGAGATGGCCCGGCCCGGCGTTTGGGAATATGAAGTGCAAGCGGAACTCGATCGGCTTTGTCGATCGCGTGGTGGTTGGGGGCCGGCTTACCCGGCGATCGTCGCCGCCGGGGAAAACGCCTGCATCCTGCATTACGTGGAAAACAACTGCCAACTGCAAGATGGCGATCTGTTGCTGATCGATGCCGGTTGCGCCTACGGCTACTACAACAGCGACATCACCCGCACCTTTCCGGTGAATGGCCGCTTCAGCCCCGAGCAACAAACCCTCTACGAGCTAGTGTTGGCGGCCCAGATGGCGGCGATCGCAGCGGTCAAACCTGGTGATCCCTACAGCAACGTCCATGACGCGGCCCTGAAAGTCCTGGTTGAAGGGCTACTAGACTTAGGGCTGATGGTCGGCAGCGTAGAACAAATTATTGAAAAAGAACTCTATCGCCCCTTCTATCCCCACCGCACCAGTCATTGGTTGGGCTTAGATGTGCATGACGTGGGGGTCTACACCTACGGTGATGATCCCTGCTATCTCCAGCCGGGCCAGGTGCTGACGGTGGAGCCAGGCCTCTACATTGCCCCGGACATCGAACCGAAGCAGCCCGGCGAGGACGATGATTGGCCCGCTCAACCGGAAGTGCCGGAACAGTGGCGCGGCATTGGGATTCGGATTGAGGATGATGTATTGGTGACCGAGGGTGGCCATGACGTGCTGACGGCCGCTGTGCCTAAACAGGTTGCTGATCTGACTTGGGGCAATGGCTAGGCGGAAGCCAATCAGGCTGGACGGAACGGACGGGCTGATCGCTCCAGTGAGGTAGCCGGCCCGTTCGACTTGGAATATGTCAAGCCCTAAAATGTAAAGAATTAAGAAAAACTTCTGATTTCCCGATCGATCCAGAATCGCGGATGGGTAAGTTTGGGCTAAGTGCTTAGATCTTCCCTCAAGCCCTAGGCGATGCTCCGGTTTGGTTGCTCCCCTGAAGCGCGACACTTCAAGGCTGCAAGCCGATAATTTTTGGGCGGTTCAAGCACAGCCACCTGGCGTGGTTGGGATGGAACCGATTCGGAGCGCCGCCGGTCTAGGGACAGTGAGTCATGTTGGGGTAGCGAGAAACCGTTCTGAGATTGACGGTCACTCTCCAACGCCCCGCCCTTTGCTGTAATGGGTGTGTTTCGGGTCAGTTTTTCAAGAACTCTCAGGCCAAGTTGGTAGAGCCAATATGATGATCCTGCGGCGGCTAGTTTTGGCTATTTCGTTCCAATTGGGACGAACGATCGCGCAGTTCCAGCGACTGTTGCATCGTCGAGGGCGATCGGGCGATCGACCCCAAATTCTGGCTTCTAATCCCTATTGGCGACGGCTGCGATCGCAGGCGGGCTTCGTGTTGCCAACCACGGCCTTGTTGCTGGTGGTGGTAGCCCTCACGATTACTGCCCTGTCGCTGCGCACCCTCAACCGCACGGATCAAGTCGCAGCCGATCGGGCCCAAAAGGTGATCTACAACGCCGCCACCCCCGCAATCGATCGCGCCAAAGCCAAACTTGAAAAACTCTTTACCCAAGACCCTCGCCTAACATCCAACGGCGCACCCTCCGAGAAGTATTTGCTCAGTATGTTGCTGAACAAAAACTTGACTGGCAGCAGTGCGTTTGACGAAATTTTTAACGCTGCCCGTAACCAGTCCTACACCTTTCCCGGTGAGCAACAAATTGATATAAACGGGGACGGACAACCGGATCCAGCTTGGAAATTTCCAGTTGATACAAATGGGGACGGGCAAGAAGATGCAGACGTTGCATACTCCTTAATTTTCAGCACACCGTCTGCCAACTCTGCTGGAAAGCTAGAGTTTGATATGAGCAAGGCAGCTCTGCAAGGGCGAGTCGCAGCGCTGCAAACCCGCACGGGGCCTTTGATTCAACAGGAAGCTGATGAAAGTCCTTGTAACCTCGCGGGTCGTCTGAGTGCCGAAATCTTGCCTCCCATTGAAGCGGGCTGGTATCAAGACCAAAAGAAAACATCTACCCTTCGGAAGAACTTCCAGGTGGATGCTGTTGTAATTCCAAAGCGCGATACTGCTCGGTCAGGGGCTGGAACCAACACCATTGCAACCCTTGAATTCCAGCAAGACCGGATTGTGGAGAAAGGCAATAAATGGGGAGCTTGGTTCCGTAATGATCTAGAGCTGTTTTCAGGTGCTGCCTTCAACTGGAATGGTGCGATGCACACGGAAGGCTCGATGTTCCTAGCAGGTGCTGGCAGCCCCACACGCCTATTCTGGGTGAGCGCCCCTTCATCTTGCCTCTACCAAGATCCCGAAGCTTCCAGCATTAGCGCCTCGCCGGAAAACCCTGAAGGCAATGCTTCAGTAGAAACCTGCAAAAACTACACTAGCGAGGGAATTTGCAAAAACTTCAAAGGCGATCTAATTTCCAGTGCTGTTTCGGGCCCCCGCAGCAACTTTGGAGGTAATCCAAGGGTCTCGATCGACTATCGAGAAACTAGCGGCCGTGTGACCCCAGGCAATCTCAATTTCACGACCGAAACCGATTCCGTGAACTTTGGAGGGAAAGCGATCGATCTCGCCTTAGACCCACTCTTGCTCTATACCCAAGATGCCAGTGTTCGGCGCAGATCGGGCAAGGTACGCGCTGACGGCTGGAACACGGTTGAGGGAGCGGAATATTCAACCAGATTCAGCGGCCAGGCTGTTCCTAAACCTTACCTAGACGACTTCTATCGGGCCGACAATCGCTATGGCCCTCGGCCAACCTACGGTCGAACCTCAGAATTGAGGATACCCGGCACCAAGAAGGTGGGTGACAACATTACTGACAGTCAACGTGACCGCTTAACCCGCAACACCAATACGGAGCAACCGGCAGAAGTGGGAGCCGATGGCTATTGGGAACGCCGTGCCATCAACGAGGGGACTCGGATCATCACCGGTCAGCGCCTAGAGCTGGAAAATCCCCTGGAAAATCCCCTGGGCTATCCCTCTCAAGCGGATGAATTTGATGCAACAACGCCGCTCCAGGCCTTGCAGCGTCGTAGCTATAAAGATAATCCGGCCGCCGTCCAAGGCACGTTGCTTTTTCACAAGGGTGTTGGGCAAGGGGTAAAGCCGGTGGCTGCCTTGACGAGTACTGTTCACCCGGGGACTCCCGACACCCTGAAACAGTCGGCAACCTTTGAGAAACTCCCTGTCACGGCTGGTGTCAAGACCAAACCGGAATGGACAGCCTTTGGGGAGCGCTTTGGAGACGAATCAGAGGAACTTGCGATCGACTTTTTCCATGGCCGCGGCACGAACGGTTGGGAAATGGATGTGGATCGGCTCAATGAGCTAGTCAGTGTTAGCACTGGCCCCACCAGCACCCCGGTCAACTTAAACGCGACCTTGCGGAAAGCTTTGGAAAACCTGGCGACCTTTGCGGGGGACAAGGATGGTGCATTTCCCGCCAAGCAGGAAGCAGGCAAAACTCACCCGCTCCCGCAGTTGGTGAAGTGGGGCGACTTTAGTAATTTGCGTCGGGCCCTCTATGACACCAACAACAGTCCGGCTGATGCGACCACCCAGCAGACTGCGGCTCTGAGTACTGGAATGTTGGCTTACAACATTGCCTATTTGGATGCGATCGACTACAGCGATCCGGACTTCCAAACCACCGTTCTCGATAAGCTGGCGGAAGCCCTCGGCAAAATTGGGGACAACGATCCAGCCTGGAATAAAAAGGAAGACCCCTCCCGTGCGGATTGGCTCTCGGGAGCACGCACCGACAGTGCCAATGACCGCAAGTTGGGACGGGTTGACATTTTTCGCCCCGGAGACACCACGGGGCCCTTCTCTGTGCGGGTTTATCCAGGAAACTCCGGGCTGCGCAGTCCCTCTGACTTCAATAGCCGTAATCAGGAGGGTGCAGATTTTGTGGAAGTGCAGTTGGCTAGCCTCAAAACCCAGGGCGGTCAACCCCTGGCTAGTCCGCCCCTGCTGAAGCGGATTCCGGCTGCGGATCCGGCCCTGAAACCTGGTGAGAATCCGTTTGCGGCGACCACGGCTTCCACTGATTTGGTGACACCACTGGTTCCTCCGGAAGCCTATGTGGCGGCCTTGGCAGATAAGAGCACGAGCGGAGCGGCCCTCAACCGTTTGGACAGTAACCCACTGAAGCCCACTGAGTTGCAACAATGGGCCAGGTTAATTGCACTCCGAGAGCAAATCCAGCGCGATCGTACCTTTGGCTTTGCCACCCACTTCGGCCGAGTCAAAAACACCGCTGGCAGCATCCCTGCGGAAACCGCCAAACATCACTACAGCTACACCGTCCAAAATGACCTGACCCCCACGCCGCCCTCCGGATCATTAACCGTCGGCTATGCTTTTGGCGGCCGGGTGTATGAGCAAGCCAAAACCTATGAGTTTGGTTGTGATTTCAGCAAGACAACGGGGAATAACTACTTCGGCTACGGAGTTCCTGGAACGGTTGCGGAAGAGAAGCGGTTTCTGCACTTGGCAGGTACCCTCTGCCCCGTAGAACCCGAATATCCTGCGCTGTACTATCTGTTCCCGCGTCCCTTGTCTGAAGACTTCATCGCTCACGATGCGGATGGAGATAAAACAGTGCTCCCCGCCCTGGAAGTGGGCACTGCTACCCTGTCTGTGGAGGTAGACCATGCCCAACCTAGAGCTACGGATCCGTTCTATGCGCCTTACGACAAGCTGTATTTCGATCCCTATCTGACGGTTGCTCAGGGTAATTTCCAGGTGCTGAGTGATAAGGATCTGGAGTCAATCATGATCAAGCCTCGGAAAGTGGCTGATTGGCTGCTACCTGTGGACGACAATCTCACGCCAACGGGTAGTTGTACCAATTCGGCTCCTAACTGCTCCCAGATGCTGTTTGTGGCAGTGGACAACGATGGGGCCAAAGCAGACAAGGCGATCGAGTATCACCGGGTTGCCTTCAAGGATGCAGCCTTGATGGACGGGCGAGAGCGTCTCGTAGAGCGGGTGCTGGATATCGATATCGATATGCTGCGGCAAAAAACCTACGCTCCATCTGCCTTGGGAGATCTGTGGTTGACCTTTGGCAACCTGAAGAAGAACGAGGCAGGTGGCATCGTCTATGCATTCCGGGAGGACAATACTCGAGAAGACGCGATCGAGCGATCGCCCTCTACCACCTGGTCGAGCTACAACATAGATACCGAAAGTGCTCGCATGAGCATCGGTCGCAGCAATCCCTTGGGGCAAGATCCGCCAATCAGCGACGTGACTGGCATTAGTCCTAAACCCGTGGACTACTACGCCGATCCCGATCGACGACCCCATGGGTTCCGATTGATCAATGGTGCTTTGATTAAACGCGAAGGCGGTGGTGCTGACAATGCCAACATTTTTGGAATCTCCTTCATTACGGATAATCCTCTATTCGTGAAGGGTGACTTCAACTTGCACCGAGTGGGTGGGGTGTTGGCTGAAGAGTTCAAAACGATCCTCAATCGAGACAACTATGGCAATTTCTACTCCCGAGGTAGTCGTAGTCCTGACCAAGATCTCAATCTAAGTTTTGCCCGTCCCGATAAAGATACTTGGCGACCTGTGGAATTGCTAGCAGACTCGATCACGTTAGTCTCTGGCAACTACTGTGATGGAAGTGTTCGAGATACCTTTCTCAATGCTTCACCCAAACTTGCAGATTGGTATGGTTGCCAGCGGACTGGATCACTAACTTCCCCCACAACTTCGTTCTATGCCCAAAACCGTCCCCTAGAAATGTCCGATCAGGAACGGGATTTGGTGCTGGATTGGTGGCACGAAAATCGGTTTGATTTCACTAGCGCTGTGGCAGTGGATTACACTGGCAAGCCCCTACAGCGAATCAATGAAGATGCTGCCCGTCCAGAGTTTGGACGACCCAATCCCTACACCGGCAACTACCAAACAGTTCCCTTGGGCCAACGCTATGGTCGTGGCGCAAATGGTGTGTTACCCGGTGCGAGCACAACCGAGGCGAATGCCATCTTTATCAGCGGTATTGGCTCCAGCCGCGAAAACCAGAGCTATGGCGGTTTCCATAACTTCCTCCCCATGCTGGAAAACTGGGGCGGCAGTAGCTCCAGCCAGTCTCAAACCATTTCGGGAGCCTTCTTGCAGCTAAACTTCCGCACGTCCTCAACGGGCCCCTACGAGCACGATGCTTGGGAAATCAATCAGCGCCCAGTCGGTGGCCAGGATGATATTCCCTACTACCAAACCCCAAGACGACGTTGGGGCTACGACGTGGGATTGCAATACGCTCCAGTGGGCCCCATTTCCAGTCGCTTTATTACGATCGGGAATACGCGCAGTGAGTTCTATAACGAACCGGAAGCCGGTGATCCTTACATCTGTGCTTTACGACGTTCAATTGAGACCACCCCTGATGGTTGCTGATAATCTGTCCCGATGAACTTGCGAGGCTTACCCGTCATGTCTAACGCCGCGTTCAATTACTGGGTTCGCCGCTGGCGCAGGCAGTCCCAAATCTCAGGCTCAGAATCTGGGCTGACTTTGCTGGAATGCATCGTGGCCCTGGTGATGATGTCTGTGGTGGCGGTGGCGATCACGCCTCCCCTATTTCTGGCAACAGCCTCGCGAGTCCAGAGCAACCGGGCAGAACAGGCCATTCAAGTGGCTCAGGGCGAAGTGGACAAAGTGCGCGTCACCATGGAGCGAGGAGATTTTAGTAATAATTTGTCTCTGCTGCCCCAGGAAAGTAGTAGCGGAGCCAGTGAGTTTGAAAAAACGCCAGCACCTTCGGGAGTTCCCGATTTAAAAAATCTGGAGTCTACTCGAAATAGTTGTGACAAAGGCGTGCCATTTGTGGGCGCTTTGGAGTTGCGGCCTGTGGATGTGGATGGCGATTGTTTGCCAGATTTTGCTGTTCAAACCTTTCGAAGTGCTGCCTCCGATAAAACCGCGATTGAAGGTGCGGCTGGCTTAGTTCCCGTGGCTTTTCGGCTTGGGGTGAGAGTTTGGGCTTATCAACCCATTCGGAGTGGAACTCAGCCCCTGGACATTAAAGCCGCTTCTCTGCAATTAACCAGTGGCACGGGTGAGCAGGGAATTAAGCCCTTGGCAGTGCTCTACACACAACTGGCCGTTTCGGACACCAAAGGTGCTTACGAAAAAATGTGTTATCTCCTCAACGGGGGGGCTGAAGACTGTAAGACGAAAACGAGTGGTGGAGAAACCCCATGATTACCCTTCAACGAGTCCTCAAGCGAGTTAAGCGTCGTTACCAAGCATTTCAGCTACCTCATGGCCTTGCATTTTTAGGTAAACGCAAAAGCGCAATCCAAAACCGTCAGCTTGATTCAACCCAAACATCTGGATTTACGCTGATCGAATTGTTGATTTCAGCGTTGATTGCAGGGCTGATCATTTCAGGCTTGTTAGGAATCGTGGTGGAGCTGGTTTCGACCAATCGTCGAGAATTGGCGCGATCGGAAACCATGCGTGATATGGGAATTGCTGCGGAGTTCATGAGTAATGAACTGCGAGAGGCGATTTATGTCTACACCGGTAAATGTCTATGGGAGGGGCAATCTTCTCCCGGACAAACTGATTATTGTCCAGGTCTATTCGGTGGTGATGGAGGCTTGGAACCGCCTAAAGATAGCCTTCCACTGATCGCCTTTTGGAAGCTCGATCCGCTACCGCCTGGCTGCACTGATCCCGCTTGCAAGACATATCAACTATCGGGTAGAACGTACACTTTGGTTGTTTACCTTCTAGACAAAAGTAATGAGAAAAAGCTATGGGATGGTCGTGCTCGAATTTCGCGACTTGTTCTCAAGCGGTTTAATGAAGAGCCAGACCCTAAACCTAACACCTTCAATGATCCCCTAGATGCAGGCTTAGGCTTGACTCTGCAGACTTGGCCAAAAACGGCTGAAGGTAACACGCCTCCGGATTCAACCAATCTGAAGTTTGATCCACCACAGGTGCTGGTGGATTTTGTGGATGATACTCAGGATCAAAACTTAAGCGCAGAGCGGGAATGTCCTGCCCAGTATGAAGTTACGCCTAGTCTTGAGTCATTAACGGGGGATTTTGAAGGGGTTCGCAGTGTCTATGCCTGTGTGCTGGACGAAACTGGAGCAGTTAGTTTGCAACAGCTCCAGAAAAACGAGGGTAACCAGAACCAAAAGGTGATTTTGGCAGTTCGCGGTAACCCAGAAGGGCGCTATGGTTTGGATCGGCGGAGTTGCTCTCAGGATGATCCGGCGGCTGGGGAAAAGAATTTGAGTACGGAGCTGGGTAAAGAGACTCAACAGACAACCTGTCGGCTGGCGGCCGTCAAAACTGAAGTTTTGAACCGAGGCACGGTGAACAAGGTTCCGTCGAAGCTGCTGCAATAGCCAGCGGGCTGCCTGTTGGGCATCTGCGAAGGTTACCTAGCTGAGAGGGTAAACGTTTTGAAACCCCGACGAATGAAGGGATTGAGGCGATCGCGCGGTTTCCTGACATGGCGTGATCCCAGAAAAATCTAGGGCATTTGCGATCGTATTGCCATTTTTTAAGTTATTTTAAGTAAAGAACGAGTTAACACTCGTCTGACTGTTTAAAGCGCCCAATTTTGCCTAATCTGCCCCGCTTGCTCGGGGGGCGATCGTGCGGTTAGGGTCAACGCGTCATCCCATCAAAAAGGACGTATTGACTCTGCGGCAACACAGACGACCGCTATTCAAATAAGATTCCCAGCCGTGCAATCTAGATCGTGCTGCGGGTTTTCGGGGCTAACTGCGAGATTGGGTTTTGGTTGTTCATCCGTTACGAAGCGTACTCATGACCCTTTCCTTCCAAAGCCTCGGCCTCTCGGAAACCCGTGCTGCTCATCTGGAAACCCTTGGCTTTACTGAACCCACCCCCATCCAAGCACGCGCGATTCCCGCCTTGCTCGAAGGAAAAGATGTGGTTGGCTTGGCTCAAACTGGAACTGGCAAGACGGCGGCCTTTGGGCTGCCCATGCTGGAGCAGATTGATGATGCCAATCGCACTGTTCAAACATTGATTCTGGCCCCAACTCGTGAGCTGGCGTTACAGGTTTCCCAGGCGATCGAGAAGTTTGTGGGCCCTGGTTCTCGTTTGCGAACCGTGACGGTCTACGGTGGCCAATCGATCGAGCGGCAAATTAGCCAACTGCAACGGGGCGCGCAAATTGCGATCGGCACGCCCGGTCGGGTAATGGACTTGATGGATCGCGGTGCTTTGCGCCTCGACCAGGTGCGTTACTTTGTGTTGGATGAAGCCGATGAAATGCTGAATATGGGCTTCATTCAGGACATTGAAAAGATCTGTAGCTCGCTGCCCGCTGAGCGCCAAACGGCTTTCTTCTCCGCAACGATGAGTCCGACGATTCGTCGTCTGGTGGCGAACTTCCTGAAGGATCCGGTGTTTGTGACGGTGGAGCAGCCCCAAGCGACTCCCACCCGAATTGAACAGGTGCTGTATACGGTTCCCCGGGGCTGCAACAAAATCCGGGCCTTGCTGCCGATCCTGGAGCTAGAAGATCCTGAGTCGGCGATGATCTTTGTGCGCACCAAGCAGGGAGCTGCGGAACTGACCGTGCAACTGCAAGCGGCTGGCTACAGCGCCGATGAATATCATGGCAACCTGAACCAAGCCCAACGCGAACGCCTGATCACGCGCTTCCGTCGGGGGCAGTTGAAGCTGATTGTGGCGACGGATATTGCTGCTCGGGGTTTGGATGTGGATCGGGTGACCCACGTGTTCAACTTCGATCTGCCCGATAACCTGGAAAATTACGTTCACCGGATTGGTCGGACGGGCCGCGCAGGTCGAACGGGGCGTGCGATTACCCTGTCTTACAGCCTGGAGCGTTACCGGATTCGGCAGATTGAGCGGCACACGCGCCAATCGATGCAGCCGGTGAATTTGCCGACCCGTGCCGAGATTGAAGCTCGCCGGATCGATCGCCTCAAGAACCGTGTTAAGGAAGCGCTGACCAGCGATCGGGTGGCCTCGTTCCTGCCGATCGTGTCGCAACTGGGTGAGGAGTACGATCCTCGGGCAGTGGCGGCGGCGGCGCTGCAAATGTTCTACGACATGGAACGGCCCGCTTGGCAAGTTGAAGGGGTCTTTGGTGACGATAACTTTGAAACTGAGCGTCCCGAACGGGGCGATCGCGGTGGCCGAGGCGATCGCGGTGGCCGTAACTACGGGGGTGGTTCCCGTCGTCGGGGTGCTGGTGGGGGTGGCGATCGCCGCCCGAACCCCAATCGTCCCCGCCCCGATGCGCCGGTGAAGATGAACGATCGCAACCGTTTTGCTCCCGTCGGCGAATAAAACTTCAGAGTTTGTCTCTTGGTTAATGACAGACTCGTAAGCTCCAGAAAAATTCAAAAATTCCAAAGGGTCTCAAGCAAATGATTAAACGCTTGAGACCCTTTTTGTAGTCTCTACTTTTCTGGACTGTGTTTTTTGGGCAAAGACCCAATTAAGCAAAGACCAAAAATGTGATGTTGAATCTATGGTTTCCCAGAGCTACAGAGTACTGAGACAGTGACAAAATCCCTAGGAATTGACCCAACGGCGACGCAAACCCAAAGCGGCGAATCCTGCTAAGCCAAACATGAGCGACGGTTCCGGCGTGCTGCGCTCTTCGGGCACTTCACGAATTCGACCATAGAGATAGGCTTCGCTAGTTCCGCCTTCTTGGGAAATAAAGTCGGACACCAACTCGCCATCGGGCGAAAGCTTGAAGCCGGATAGCTCAAGGGTGTATTCCTTGCCGTCGTAGGAGAAGGAGCGATCGCCCAAGGCGTTATTCCAACTGATTTTGTCCGCACAAGGAGTCACGCTGAAGTAAGAACAAGTGCCCGAGTTTGTGGTCTCGTCAATGTTCATTGTGAAGTTAAAGATCTCATCAGCAATTTCTGCAAAATCGAGCGTTACTGACAACCCAACGGAGTTAGCTGCATCATAAATTGGGTTGTTGAAATGCCGCAAAGCTCCTAACTGAAAAATGCTGCCGAGGGTGATGGGCGTTGCACCGACACCGGTAAATCCCAGTCCGCTGGGGCCGGCCTCGCTTGCTGGAATACCCCACCGAACTTGGTTTTCAGCGCCCACCGTCTGGAAGCCATAAAAGGGTGTTCCCGATGGAGTGCCCCAAGAGCCAGAGCTATTTAGCAGTGTTAAAGCAGCCGCTGGATTGGCCGAGGCAATCGCTGTTGCAATTGAAATAATGGCCGCAGATATGGTGAGTCGCATAGTGTTTTGATGGGTATTAAGGGTTAGTTGCTGACCCCATCAAACTAATTTGAATGAAGAAAAACGTCACGCACATTCACGAAATCTTTAAATACTGCTGTTTGTAAATTTGAATTTATTGAAAAAACACAAAACGCTGAATTTCCCAGTTAATGAGGAATTCAGCGCTTTGTGAACTGGTAGCCTAGGCTACTGATCGCAAAGATTGACTTGACAAAATCATTTCTCGCAACTACTCGAGGGCGATCTAAGCGCCTGCTGAAGCGATCGCAACAGTCGCTGATGATCGGCGGTGGTTCTGATCGCAACTCGAAAGAAGCGATCGCCCAACTCTGGGAAGCTTGAACAGTCTCGGATCAGGATCCGATCGCGCCGGAGCACTTGCTGCTGGAGCTGATTGCTGGGCAGGGCGGTTTTGACCAACAGATAATTAGCGGCGCTGGGATAGGGGATCAGGCCCGGTTGGGCTTGTAGACCCAGAAACAGTTCCGATCGGGCCGATTCCAGCCAAGTCCAGGTTTTTTCGGCAAAGGGGCGATCGGCAAGGGCGGCAAGGGCGGCGGCCACGGCTAAACCGTTGACAGACCAGGGGTCTCGCCATTGTTGCCAGCGTGTTAACCGATCGGGCTGGGCGATCGCGTAGCCTAGCCGTAGTCCCGGAATGGCGTAGAACTTGGTGAGCGATCGAATCACAATCAGGTTTGGATAGTCCTGAACCCAATTCACGACGGTGGGTTGCTCGATCGGTCGCAAAAAATCCATGAACGCCTCATCCACCACCACCAACCCAAAACGATCGCAAAGGGGCCGCAAGAGATCGTGGCTCCACAGTTGCCCGGTGGGGTTGTGAGGATTGTTCAGCACCAAACCATAGGCGGCGCAATCACGATTCAGCCAGTCGCCCCAATCCCAAACCCAAGGCTCCACGGGCGCGATCGGCACAATTTTGGCCCCAAACGCCCGCAAGGCTCGGCCGTAGTCCGCGAAGGCTGGCACGGGCAGCACGGTTGCGGCCAACTGACTCAAATCCCGAGCGGCCCAAGTCAAGAGTTCCGCCGCTCCATTGCCTGGCAAAATCCAATCTGGGTCGAGGTTGTGGTGCTGAGCGAGGGCCCAGCGCAATTCGCCGTAGTTTGGATCCGGGTAAGCGGCCAGGGAGGGCAAGGCGGCAGTGAGGGTGGCCAAAATGCTGGGTGGCAAGCCCTCAGGATGGATACTGGCGGAAAAGTCCAGAATTTCAGAGGGCGCACAATGGGCGATCGCGGCGGCCCAAGCCAGGTTGCCCCCATGGATTGGGTGGGAAACAGTGGTCATGGCAAAAATCCTAGCGCCAATAGCCCGATCGCCCCGCATAACCACCCCAAAAAGACCACCCGGGTCAACCCCAAAGCCGATCGCACGGTCTCCGGTTCGATCGGTCGCTGGGGGTCTCCCAACAGGGGCTTGTATTTCACTTGACCGCGATAGCGATTTTCGCCCCCCAGTTGTACCCCCAAGACCATTGCATAGGCGCACTCGCTCCAGCCGGAATTGGGACTAGGATCCAGTGCCCCATCCCGCCGACAGCGACCCCAAACCTGCAAGGGCTTTCTTGAAATCAGGGCGATCGATCCCACGGTTAATCGACAGGGCAACCAAGTGAGGTGATCTTCCAAGCGAGCGCTGAACCAACCCAAATCCCGATGGCGTGAGTCCTTGTAGCCCACCATCGAATCGAGCGTGCTGGCGGCTTTGTAACCCAATGCCACCGCTGCGATCGCCCCAGAGCCCCACCCGAGAATTACCGCTGCCCCAGCACCCACCAAGGCCCAAAACAGCGGCCCCAACACGCCATCCACGGCATTTTCCGCCACGGTTTCCAGCACGGCTCGCAAAATTTCTGGGCGATCAAGATGCTCCGTTTCCCGGCCCACGTAGCGACTGAGGCGCGATCGCGCTTCCGGCAAATCCTCACGGGCCAACGGTTCCAACACATCTTCTGCCGCATCCCGCAAGCTGCGACCCGCAAAGCAAGCTGCCACCATCACCGCCTCGACCCCTAAGCCCAAAATGGGGTTCAGCTTGCAGGCTAGCGACCCGATCGCCCCAGCCAGGGCCCCTGCGCCCCCGATCGTGGACAATGCCAACCCCACCCCTAACCAGCGCTGAACCCGATCGGGAGCGGCCAAAGACCAAGCCCAACGACGGTAGCGATCGATCCATGCCCCGATGACCTGCACCGGATGCACCCAACTCCAAGGGTCACCCACCAGCCAATCAATCACCGCCGCCAGTCCCAACACCAGGATCGATCGGGTTGGCTCTCCCATGCCAATCAATCCGTTCATTCCTAAATTTAGATAAAAAATTATCAGTAATCCAGCTTAAACCAACTCATTCGCCTATTTTTCTGATATTTGAATAGAATCAAGAAGACCTTTAATCAAATCGAATGATTTCAAGAATTGCAAAACAAAGAAATTGCCTTTCACTTTACTACTAATTACTATTCAACGGTATATTGAATTTCGCCTGTCTGAATAAATAATCTGGCTTTGTACTTATCCTTGAACAGGCGCTTATATTTTTGGATATCTGTTGAACTAAGAGGGCATCGATTACAAGCAATCATACAAATGATGTCCGAGTTTCTTGACGAGCTACAAACTCCCGAAATATATCCCATTGTGGATTCAATTTGCTTGACTGCATGTTTAACATCGTTTCCTTTAAATTCAACATAGATCAGCTTATTATTGGGCAAGGTCACTAGTTGATCGCAGCGAATACCTTCCCTAATAACACACCCATCAATATCAATAACCTTAATCAGAAGCTGTCTGGGGTTCTTTAAGGTTAGCTTTGCTTTGCTGTTTTTGGATTTAGGATCACTCAGAGAAATGGTTTTCCCTTCATATTCTCGAGTGCATTTTGGAAAATCCATGATCCCTACTCAATATCCAGTAGTTGATCAAACTGAATGGCCAGCTCCTCAGAAATGGAGTCAATAATTTGAGCATCAATTAACTGAGTTTCTGGATCGATAATGTTATGGGCATGACCATCGACGACATGATAGGCGGCAACATCATCGGGATCAAGAACCTGAGAGGCTGGCATAACTTCGAGAACTTGGTCATGATGACCACTTTTGCTTAAGATGCCCGCTTGAATCAAGTTGTTAAAAGCAGTTAACACATAAGGGCTATGTGTTGTTATGAAAAAATGTAACCTACCTGGTTGAAAGTTATAGACAGTGGCAATTAAACTAATAATATCTCGCTGAGTACGAGGAAACAGATGAGCTTCTGGTTCTTCAATATAAGTTGAAGTACCCATTTTCCCATTAGAAAAAAAGCACAAGCTTTCCAAAACTAGAATTAATGGTAGTATCTCCTGCTGACCAGATGAGGAGTTAGATAAACGTACCATACGTCCATCTTTTGACTTTAGGTAATCCTCGTCTTTTAATCTTACATATTTACCAGAGAGAATATTGTCATGTAATCGATGCATGTCATCAAACAAACTGGTTTGTCCAGGATCTACTGCTCCTGTAGACCAGACTCTTTTTTTGTTTTTGATGTCTGTGGAGTTGTCAAAAGCAGTGCGTTTTATACTTTCATAGTATTGACCAAACTGAATCAAGAAAGGATCAATTTGTGAATCTGTCGATAAAACACCGAAAATATTATCTTTGAGTACTGCGAAAAAGGAGCGCCCAGCTGGCACAAATACCTGGTCAAAAATTGAATCTTCACTAAAACTTCCTTGAACTTTAAGGATGGACTGAATTTGGATCTGGTTGAAAACCATAGCTTCAAACCACATCTCGTAGTAATTAGGGCTAACACTATTTCTGATTTTTCTAGTTAAAAATCTAGATTGGTCTAAGAGCTTTTTATAGAAATCAGAATAGGACAGAGCTATTTTGTAGGAATTAGGCTTTCCTGTGGTATCCCCTGAAATTTTGATATATTTGTCTTGCATAGAGTATTGAATCTCAAACAGAGCATTCCCCCATGCATCAGGGGGGAAGTACTCTTCAAACATATTTTTTAATTTTTTGTCAAGTGATTGCTTAGGCTCTAGTTTGATGCCAGATTTAACGATTTCCCCAACAAAGCTCCGAAAATAGAATAGGAGTTTGGCAACGATGCTTTTGCCACTAGCTTGTGGTCCAATAATGATATTTATTTTATTAATGGTTATTTCAATGCTTTTTAATCCTGCAAAGTTTTTAATGATTAATTTTTCCATGATTAATTCTTGATTTTTATTAACTCATGACTATGCAAACAATAACATTAGACTGATTATTTAGCTTCAATACGGGGCTAGGCGCGAAATCGTATGCCCTAGCCCCAATCGCCCGATGTTAGTCGCCCGTAATCGACAGTTCCGCCACCCAAATTCGGGGGCAAGTGCCGCCGGGGAGCACCTCGGCCTCGGGTTCCACGCAAACGATCGACTTCAGCAGGTCGTGGATGTCGCCCGCGATCGTGGCGGACTCGATGCTGACCCGATCGCCCCGTTTCACCAGCCAGCCATCAAAGGGCAGCGAGAACGATCCCTCCAGGGCGTTCACCCCCGCGTGCAGGGCGGTCACATCGTCCACCAAGATCACCTGCTCGGCATCGGCCAAGCGCAGGTCGCCCGGTTGATTCGAGAACACGTGCCAGTAGCCAGGGCTGACCGTCACCTTGGCCCCCATGTTGGCGTGGCCCGTGGGCTGTGCGCCCAGGCGCTTGGCGGTTCCGGCACTGTGCAGGAAGTTGGTCAGTTGCCCATCGGTGATCAGCGGGATGCGGCGGGTGGGTGTGCCTTCGCCATCGAACCAGCTTGCGCCAATGTTGCCGGGGTGGTGTTCGTCGTCCGCCAGCGACAGGATCGATGCGGCCAGGGTTTGCCCCAGCGAATCCGGGGTCGAGAGGCTTTGCTTATCCAAAATGCTCTGGGCGTTGAACAGATTGGAAAAGGCTCCCAGCAAGCTGAGGAAAGCTTCGGGCGAAAAGACGATCGGATATTTGCCCGACTGAATTTTGTCGTAGTTCAGGTGGCTGAGGGTTTTTTCGGTGGTTTCTTGCAGGCAGCCTTCCAGGTCGAGGTGATCGAAGCTGCGGGCCATGCGGAATGCGCCGCCGCTGCGGGGTTTGCGCCCTTCCTGCTCGGTTTTGGCGTAGAGATACATGGAGGAGATCGAACGGGCCTCGTGCCGCAGGGCCCCTTCGCTGTTCAGATAAAACCGCTCCGTGTCGCTTTGGGAGAGGCCGTTGTAGGGCACGGAGGTGATCGCCGGGTGGGCATCCAGCAGCCGTTTTTCGGCATCGGCCAGGGCCGTGATCAGGGTGTTGATCGGGGCGGGCGGGGCCATGTCGCTGGTGTTGCCATCAATCGGCTGGGTGGCTTCGGGGCTGAAGTCCGGCACGTTGTCCGTGGCTCCGAAGGCGCTGGCCTCGCTGGCGGTGCGCAGGGCCAGTTCCAGCCCGGCTCGATCGATGTCGGTGGTGGAGGTGATGCCCACGCGCCCGTCTTGGTTCCAAACCCGCACGGTCACGCCCGATCGCTGGGAGGCTTTCACCTGTTCCGGCTCGCCGTCGCGCACTTTGACGCTGGTTTCATCGACGGATGATCCGTACAAATCAAATTGTTTGATGCCCAAATTGGTTGCCAAATCGCGGGCATCCGTTGCCAATTGTTCAATTGAAATTGCCACGACTTAGCGACCTCCCACGGTAATTGCATCCACTTTGATGTGGGGTTGACCCACGGTGACATAGACACTGCCACTGACCGATCCACAGAACCCTGGCGAGAGGGCCAAATCATTGGAGGACATGGAAATTTTCTGCATGATTTCCACGGCTTCCCCGATTAAGGTTGCGCCTTTCAGCGGTTTGGTGAGCTGGCCATTTTCAATTAGGTAAGCTTCATCCACACCGAAGTTAAATTGACCGGTGGGGCCGACACTGCCGCCGCCCATCCGCTTGCAATAAATGCCGCGATCGATTGAACCAAACAACTGATCGATCGAGAATTCGCCCGGTGCAATATAGGTATTCCGCATCCGTGAGGCGGCGGCGAAGGTGTAGCCCTGACGGCGGCCGCTGCCGGTGCGGGGATGGCCGGTCTTCACAAAGCCCGCGCGATCGGAAATGAAGTTTTTCAGAATGCCATTTTCAATCAGCAACGTGCGCTGCACCGGCATTCCTTCATCGTCCATATCCAAGGTTCCAAAGGCGTTGTCACTCAAGCCTTCATCCCAAGCGGTTAAATTTTCATGGGCGATTTTTTCGCCTTTCTTGTCCCAAAACGGTGTGGTTTTGCGTTCCACTTGGGTGGTTTCCAGCAGGTGGCCGCAGGCTTCGTGGAAAATTACGCCGCCAAAGGCATTGGCCATGACCACGGGATAGTTGCCCGACTCCACATAGTCGGCGTAGAGCATTTTGCCCGCCGATTCGGCAATGCCACTGGTGAAGGTTTCGTAGTCCCAATCCCGCAAAAATTGGGGATTGCTGGCATCGCCGGCCCGCTGACCAATGGACGATCGATTGGCCCCATCGGCACAGAGCAAGCTCGACCCCACCGATTGGGTCAGGCGAATGTCGTGGGCAAATACGCCATCACTGGCAGCCACCAACACTTCTTGCCAGTCGCGAAAATAGCTCGATCGCCGTGATTGCACATGGCTGCCTTGCTTGGCCAGCGCGTCATTGGCCGCCAACAGTATCTCGCCCATTTCCTTCATGGAGCTGCATTGGCCCAACCAAGCATCCTTGCCCTTGGTGGCCACGTAGTCCCGTAGGGGTTCCAGGTTTACTTCGGGGATGTAGGCATTGGGGCCCGGCAGGCTCAACCCCAGGATGGCCAGGGCTTTTTCCAAGGCCGATCGCAACCCGGCAAAGGTCAGATCATTGGTGCTGACGTAGCAGTCGGCATGGCCGCGAAACACGCGCACCCCCGCGCCGGTGGCCAGTCGGGGGGCAATGCTGGTGATGGCATCGTCTTCGGCCAGGCAGTTGATGTAGTTGCTGCGCTCCAGGAAAAATTCCACAAAATCGGCTCCGGCGGCGCGCCCCCAACCCAGCAAGGTCGAAAGGGGCGATCGCCAGCTTTCATCGAAGCGATCGACCGTGGGCAGGTAACGCAACTCGGGCACATCCCGAGACAGCAGCAAAGTTGGAGCCATGTAATGATTCCTCAAACGGTGCGAAGGGCAGCAAACAGAATTAGGGGGTGATCAAGGGGGGTGGCCCCAGGAAACCGATGAAAATTTTCTGCTGTGGGCTTGGGTTTTAAGAAACGTTAAGCCCCGGTTCTCAGTCTAGCAAAGCGATGTCGTAGCAGTGTTTGGGCTGGGGGTGGTTGCACTCAGGCCATTCCCAGTGACTTTCAAAGGATTCAGCGGCAAAATTCAACAAAACGATTCAACTGGGGTTTTGAGTGATGGCACATCCCGATCGAATGGTTCCCGGCCCTGGCCAAGAATCCGTGTGGGACTATCCCCGGCCGCCGCGCTTGGAAGACTCGGGTAAGCAAATTCGGGTGGAGTTCAATGGTGTGGTGATTGCCGAAACCGATCGCGCAAAACGGGTTGTGGAAACCAGCCACCCACCGTCTTATTACATTCCCCCAGAGGATTTGCGGCAGGAATATTTTGAGCTAATTGCCCGATCGACCTTTTGCGAGTGGAAAGGGGTCGCCCGGTATTACAGCATTCAAGTGGGCGATCGCCGGGCTGAGGCCGCCGCTTGGTTCTATCCCGCGCCGATTCCCGCCTTTGCCGAGATCCAAAACTACGTGGCGATTTACCCGAGCTATGTGGATGCCTGCTATGTGGATGGCGAGCTGGTACAGGCCCAGCCCGGTGATTTTTATGGCGGCTGGATCACCTCTGAGATTGTTGGCCCCTTCAAAGGATCGCCCGGCACTTGGGGATGGTAAGGATGCCAGGGCAGGCGGGCAGATCATCCCGATCATCCCGTTCATGGGGCGTGAAATTTGTAACGGTTTTTGAAGTGCTTTTTAATACATGCATTACTCGCCAAAAAATGAGTGACGAATGCTGAATCGCACAGCTCAAAGCCCAAAAAGATTGACCGGTAATAATTTTTGCGCCTGAGACTGTGCGATCGCCCCCAGAATCTGTACGGAGAAAAACAGCAGGCTTTGCCGGGACTTCTCAAAAAAATTGAGTAATCTCCGTAAATTCTCGGAAAAAAGTTGCTATACTCAAACCCAAGGCAAAACACTAACTCAAACTTCTCGCAAGTTCCTTGGGAAGTTGCTGAATGAGGGTTTAGGGTCAATTGTCTCAACGCCGTTGCCATTCCCCAAAAGGGGTGGGCGTTTTGAGTTGAAGTGTGGGGTCATCGTCAGCAACGCCCTTGCGGAATTGCGGTTTAGCCGGCCAGTTCTTGAATTCAAAATCTTGGGTTCATAAGATCTTGGGTTCATAAGGTTCTGCGTCCTCAACCAGCCTCCGCAAATGAGCCGTTGAGCACGATGGTCGCCAAGGCTCTCCCACTCATCAGGTTCGCTCAGGCGACTTTTGCATCTACACAGTCTCCGCCAAAGTTCGGGTTCATTCCCTTCTTCTGCATCTGCCAAGCTGTATCTGCCTGGAGTTGGCCTGCCCGATCGAACCGTGAATGCAGGCCCGACTCCTCCATTAATTGCGATCGATCACTCAGGCGATCGCAAGCTCTGATTCTGCCTCTCAATCGGGGTGCATCGTGCATCTACCGCATCTCACTTTGTCTGCCATCTGAGGAACTGGCCCCGCGATCGACCTCGATCGACCCTCAATTGTTGACCGTCAGGGTGCATAACAGGGCGATCGGGTGCTCCATTTAAGGGGCCTCAGTTCCTACTAGATCATGGCTCAGTCAGCGTTCTGATTGCATTCAAAGCCATTAAGACCCAGGAAATCGGAGTGAAATTTTAGGCACATTCACCCGCTTTTTCGGGATCCATGGCTTGACCCAGGGAAGCAAATCGCCATCGAGTTTGACTCGGTGGCGTTTTTTTTCGAGTTGCGATCGGTGAAAGGACAGAACTCGCGCTACAGTGACGGGAATTCACAGACTTAGGGAATGTCTGAAAAGTCGATCTCGGGCTGGTGACTGTTCAATCGATCCACTCCAACCAGAGATTTCAAGCCCTTGCCTCGCCATGGCGATATCTCAACTCCGACTTTTCAGACAATTCCTAAAATTAGAAAATCTTAAGATTAGATCACTTGATTTGGTGACCAATGCTAACAGTCCTCAATGCCTGGCTGACTACTCTCAAGAAACATTTTCAATCTTTCCTCGTCTTGCAAAAATGGGTTAATCAAGCCCACTTCATGGGTGGTGCTAAACTCAATTTTTTGATTTATGGATTTGCTTGTCTTCCTGTGGGTTTATTGCTGTATTGGCTGGCTAAATATGTAGTCAATGTTCCCTTTTTTGATAGCTGGATGATGGGAGTTTATTTTTATGGATGGAAGCACAATACTTTAACCCTTGAAAGCTTGTTTGAACAGCATAACGAAAGTCGAAAATTTTTCCCGCGCTTAATACTCCTAGGCTTAGCCGAACTAACTCATTGGAACACGGCGTATGAGGTAGGATTAACGGTTTTTCTCCTATTACTGATCCTTTGGGGGCTTAATCGTCTGCTCGGATTTTCAATTCCTCATCAACCAAGGTTAGTGGCTGTTGCCACCGCAGTAATGGCAGTTCTTCTTTGTAGTCCATTGCAGTATGAAAATCTGCTGTGGGGTCTGCAATACATCATGTTTGTGACACCTGCTTGCTTGGTGGGCATGTTGCTGTTGATGCGGGACGATCGACCCCAATGGCAAATTTTCCTGACCATAGTGAGTTTGGCTTGGTTTGCCACCTTCACATTTGCTAATGGCATGACCTTTTGGTTAATTTCCCTAATCCCGATCGGTTTTAGAATTTGGCAACAACCTAATCGCAAGGCATGGGCTTTTCTGTTGGGTTGGCTGGCCTGCTTTGCTGGGACGTTGATTTTTTATTTTCATGGCTATGTGAAACCACCCGATTCACCAAGTTTGTTGTCGGGCTTAGAAGATCCATTCAAGCTCGTGCAATATTTTTTGGGCTTTCTGGGTGCGCCCTTGAGCTTTTCTGATCAGCAATTGGCTCAGGTCTTGGGAGCCTTTGCGTTGATCGCTTTTGTGGGGGGTGTGGCTGTTTACGCCTGGAGTGCTTGGCAACAATTTCAGAAATCAGGCGATCGCCCAAATTTCCACAGTACTTTGATCGCTATGATCCCTTGGCTGTCTTTGGGCAGCTATAGCCTTCTGAGTGGAACCATTACGTCATTGGGACGAGTGGGCTTTGGGATTGAGCAGGCATTTTCTCCGCGCTATATTACGGTTTCTAATTATTTGTGGGTTGCTATTACTGGACTGATTGTCACTAGCTTGGGTCGAAGCAATTTATATGCTCTGAGACCTGGGCAAGGGATTGCTGCTGAAGCCGATTCAACAATCGCTTCCAGAACGAGTTCTAGAGCGAGTTTCAACAGCCTAAGAATCAACCAACTTTGGCGCTGGTTCTCTTGGGGAGCTGCTTTTCTATTGGGAGTGTGGCTAATTTTGGAATCTAACAGCTACCGTGCGGGTTTGGGAGGAATGCAAATCTTGAATCGACAGTTACGGTTGGGTAAAGCCTGTATCACTTTATTTCCCGTTGTTTATGATTCATTTGGTTTGCAGCAGATTCACCCGAATCTGCAATTGTTGAGGCAATATTTGCGACCGCTGAATGATTTGGGGGTGATTAATCCTCCCCTGATCGAAACACCCAATTTGGCAGCGTTTGGCTCTCGAGATTTGGCGGGCGTGGCTGAAGGACAGTGGGATAGCTGGACTTGGGAATCGAAGGTGGTGTTAAAGGATCGACAACGCCCCTTGAGTCATCCTGAATCGCCCCATTGGGTGGCGAAGGGGTGGGCGATTTTGCGGCGATCGGGACGATCGGCTGATGTGGTGATTCTGGCGGCGCGGGATCCCAAAACCCAGGTCGATCGCCCGATCGCCCTCGCTTGGGTAACGGAATCGCGGCCGGATGTGGCCCGCAAGCTTGGGGCTGATTTTCGAGTTTCGGGTTGGCAAGCGGCTTTCACGCCGGAGGAATTGCCAGCGGAGCCAACGGAGTTGAGTGCTTGGGCCTTTGATACCAATCAGGCGCGGGCCTATCGCTTGCCCAATCAGTTTTGGTGGCCGGGTCGGGGAGCCGTCGAGACCCCAGGATCCAAAACCCAAAAGGCTCAAGCTGTTCCCTAGGACTGAGAGGCTACCAAAACCACCCCGGTCATAATCAGTCCAACGCCGACGAGCCGGGCGATCGGGAGGGATTCCCCAAAGGCCACCACCCCAATCAGCACCGTGAACACGTAGATCAGGGAAACGGAAGGGGCGGCAATGCTGAGCTTAACCCGGGTCAACAGCAGGATATAGGCGATCGCCCCGAGGCCGTAGGCCGTCAGCCCCGCCACCAGTTCCCAGGTGGTGACCATGGACAGCAAGTGACTGAGCCAGTTGTCGCCGGTCACTTTGCCCAAGCGCAGGGCCCCTGCTTTTAGCAAAAATTGCCCCACCACGCTGGCCACAATTGACCCCAACAGCAAACCCAATTCCTGAATCGTCACCGATCGCGCTCCTGGCCCCGCAGGGCTGAGATCTTAAACTTGACCCACAAATTCAAATGCTAGGATACGGTGCAATTCCATCGATCGCGATCGGTTAGGAGCCTGCTTTCGCCTGTGTCTTCCAACGTTTCACACAAGCCTTCTCCCCGTCGTCCCCGATCGGGAGTTCGCCCCTTGCCCCGATCAACACCCGCCCCATCTCCCCCGATCGAGCCTCCCAGCCCGGGCCTGTGGCGTTTGGTCGTTGGAGCGGGGCAAATTACCGGCGGCACCCTGTTGACCGTCACCATGCTGGGCAGCGCCGCCGTGGCCGGAGCCTTGGTGGGCTTGGCCGTTAGCTTCCGCAACCTACCGGACGTGCGGATTCTGCAAACCTACACTCCCAGCGAAACCAGCTATATCTACGACATCAAAGGGCGTGTGCTGGCCAGCTTGCACGACGAAGCCAACCGGGTCGTAGTCCCCCTAAATCAAATCTCGCCCCACCTCAAGCGAGCCGTCATCGCGATCGAAGACAGCAGCTTCTATCAGCACCCTGGCATCAACCCCGGCAGCATTATGCGGGCCCTGGTCGCCAACCTGGAGCGAGGGCGCACCTCTGAAGGTGGCTCCACCCTGACCATGCAGTTGGTCAAAAACCTGTTTCTGTCACCCCAGCGCCGAATTAGCCGGAAGGTGGCCGAGGCGGTTTTGTCACTGCGCTTGGAACAAATCCTGAAAAAGGACGAAATTCTAGAGCTATATCTCAATCAAGTTTATTGGGGCCACAATAACTACGGCATTGAAACCGCCTCCCGCAGCTACTTTGGCAAGGCGGCCGCCGATTTGAACCTGGCCGAGAGCGCCATGCTGGCGGGCCTGATCCAAGCTCCCGAGGATTACAGTCCGTTTCTGAACTTCGAGCGAGCGAAGCAACGCCAGGCGATCGTACTGGGGCGAATGCTGGACTTGGGTTGGATCACGCCCGCCGAGGAGTTGGCTGCCCGCAATCAACCGCTGAATTTAGGTAAAAGCACTTCCTTCCAGTCCAGTAAGCTGCCCTACGTGACCGAGGCGGTGACCCAGGAGCTGAAGAAACGCTTCCGGCGCGAAGATCTGTTCAAGGGGGGGATGCGGATCCAAACCACCGTGGACTTTGATTTTCAGACCATGGCTGAGGCCACCGTCAGCGCTGCCCACGCCCGGATGCGATCGCGCGGGTTGCGAGCGGATCAAGTGGCCCTGGTGGCGGTGGATCCGCGCACCCACTTCGTGAAGGCCATGGTGGGCGGCGTGGACTATCGCAAGAGCCAGTTCAACCGGGCCATTCAGGCCATGCGCCAGCCGGGATCTGCCTTCAAACCTTTTGTGTATTACGCGGCCTTTGCCACCGGCCGTTACACGCCCAACTCCGCCGTGAATGACACACCCGTCAGCTACAACGATGGGGGCGTGATGTATCGGCCCAAAAACTATGGGGGCGGCTTTTCCGGCTCGGTTTCGATTCGGCGGGCCTTGGAAATTTCGTTGAATATTCCCGTGGTGCGCCTGGGCCAGGAGGTGGGGCTGAACAAGGTGATTGAAACCTGTCGGCTGTTGGGTTTCCAAAGCCCGCTGGAGCCGGTGCTGTCCTTGCCGTTGGGGTCGGAGGACGTGACCCCGTTGGAAATGGCGGGAGCCTATGCCACGTTTGCCAATAATGGCTGGCATTCGGACACCACGTTTATTGTGCAGGTGACCGACAGCAGCGGGAAAGTGCTCTTAGACAACACGCCCCGGCCGCAATTGGTGCTGGATCCTTGGGCGACGGCAACCCTCACGGATACGCTGCGGGGGGTGATTACCAACGGCACGGCCAAGACGGCCAATATTGGCCGGCCAGCGGCGGGCAAAACGGGCACAACGGACTCAGAGCGGGATATTTGGTTTGTGGGCTATGTGCCGCAACTGTCGGTGGCGGTTTGGGCGGGGAATGACAATTACCGCCCGATCGGCTATGGGGCCACGGGGGGCAGCTATGTGGCTCCCATCTGGCGGGAGTTTATGCTGAAGGCGCTGCAAGGCGTGCCGGCGGAGGATTTTCGGAAGCCTTGGGAGTTCCAAAAGCCCTAGGATCTCTCGGATTCAGGATCTCTAGGATTAGGATCTTGAGGGCTAATTAACGATCTTCGATCGGGTCTTCAAAAACCTGATTCCGTCTTGGCGAGAGGATGGGCCCAAGGGTCTTCATCGGCCTCGTTGAGATTTGAGTTTGATTCTGGTTTGAAGTTTGATTCTGGTTTGAGTTTGATTGAATTCAGATGCCGCTTGACGCTGCATTGAGACAACCTTGTGGTGGGTATTCGATTTTTTTCGATTTTTGAGGAGTAAAGCGATGGTACGGCGTTTTCTGGGACGATCGGGCATGGGAGCGATCGGGGCGGTGGCCCTTCTGTATGGCGGTGTTTTGGGTTTAAGTCAGTCCGTGACGGCGGAAACGGCCCCGCCTCGGCCACCGGCCGCTGGCCAATGCCAGTGCGCTTGTCCCTGTGCCGCTGGCCAACAGCCCGCCAGCCCGCCAGCCC